>CAMEWS010000024.1 GCA_945946765.1 uncultured Clostridia bacterium | reverse complement strand
GTTGCCTGTGCTGAACTTGTTAATAAGAATGAACTTGTTTTTTGCACAGGTTCAAGAAGTAGTAGGAGTCAGTTGACAATATGAAATTTTTATAACATTTACCTCTCTTGGCAGTAACTGTCAAGAGAGGGCTTTTTATGCTAAGATATAAGCATAAAGGAGGTTTTATGTATACAATTAAAGAAGTTGCCGATATGATGGAAATTTCCGAGCATACATTAAGATTTTGGGCAAAAAGCGGTTTTTTTCCCTTTGTTAAAAGAAATCACAACAATATCAGAATATTTTCTGATGATGATTTAGGTTGGGTTAAAATTGTAAAATGTCTTCGTTCCGTTGGTACGGAAAATAAAGCTATTAAAAAATACATAGATCTTTGTATTATAGGGGATTCGACAATTCCTGAAAGATATGAAATTATTAAATCCACAAAAGAAAATGCTGTTAAACAAATGAAGGATTTACAAAAACAGTTGGATTTGCTTGACTATAAAGAAGAATATTATCAAAACCTTATTAAACACAACTTGACTGATGAATGGAATCCGATGAATAATATTAAATCGGAAAAAACAGCAGTTTAAAAGATAGAGAGCGCATTTTGTATTCAAAAAAAGAACTTATTGATATATTAAAAGACAACTCCATAAACGATGAACTTTTTAAACAGGCAGACAAAGTCAGAAAAGAACATGTCGGCGATGAGGTTCATTTAAGAGGGTTGATAGAATTTTCCAATATTTGTAAATGCTTTTGTAAATATTGCGGTTTGCGATGCGAAAACACCAATATTGACAGGTACAGATTAACGCAAAATGAAATTGTTAATTTTGCAAAAAAGGCTGCGGATATGGGGTATAAAACGATTGTTCTTCAAAGCGGAGAAGATTCTTATTATACTCGCAATGTTTTGTGTGATATTATCTCGGAAATAAAAAAGTCTGATGTTGCTTTAACTTTGAGTGTCGGTGAGCGTTCTTACGATGATTACAAGGCTTTTAAAGATGCGGGTGCGGACAGATATTTGATAAGGATTGAAACTACGGATAAAAATTTGTACAAACAAATGCATCCGCATATGGATTTTGAAAACAGAGTAAATTGCCTTAAAAACCTTAAAAAAATCGGTTTTGAAACAGGTTCGGGTTGTCTTGTCGGTTTGCCAAATCAAACAGTTGAATCTTTGGCTGATGATATTTTGTTTTTTAAAGAAATAAATGCGGATATGATAGGAATAGGGCCGTTTTTACCGCATCCTCAAACACCGCTGAAAGATACAGAGCAAGGCAGTTTTACACTTGCTTTAAAGGTTATGGCGTTGACAAGGATTATGCTGCCCGATATAAATATTCCTGCTACAACCGCAATGGAAACGCTCAACCCTAACGGACGTTTAATTGCACTACAAAGCGGTGCAAATGTAGTTATGCCAAATGTTACCAACTCGGAGTACAAGGCAAAATACGAGATTTATCCTAACAAAATTTGTACAAACGAAGCTCCGACAAAATGCAGAGGCTGTATTGAAGGAAAAATAAAATCCATAGGCAGAACAATAGCTACAGACTATGGATTTAGAAAAAAGAATTAAACTTTACACTTCATCAATAATTCCGCCGCCTAGTACAACATCGTTGTCATAGAATACAATAGATTGTCCCGGGGCAATTGATTTTTGCATGTTTTCAAAATGCACTTCCACATTTTGATTGTCCAAAACTTTTACTTCAGCCTCTTGCGGAGGTTGTGAAGAACGGATTTTTGCTTTGCATTTAAATTCTTTCTCGGGATTGTCATAAGCAATCCAATTTAACTTTGTTGCAATCAATCTGTCTTTAAACGTTTTGTCTTTAAACCCAACCACTACTTCATTAGTTTCTTTGCGGAGTTCTACAACATACAAAGCTTCGGATGCGGCAATGCCAATACCTTTGCGTTGACCTATTGTGTAATTCCAAATGCCTTCGTGTTGACCAAGTATTTTGCCTTCTGTGTCAACAATATTGCCTAATTTAGATTCAACTTGCAAAAGTTCATTGTAGTCGCCTTCGTAAAAATCTTGACTGTCAGGTTTTTCAGCAACTTCTAAGTTGTGTGATTTTGCAATGCTTCTGATTTCTTCTTTTGTAAAACCGCCTAACGGTAAAAGAATATTTTGAAGCTGTTCTTGTTTTAACCTGTATAAAAAGTACGATTGGTCTTTGTGTGGGTTGACACCTGCTTTTAAAAGATATCTGCCGTATTTTTGTTCAATTCTTGCATAATGTCCTGTTGCAAATTTGTCGAAGTCAATACCGTTTACTTTTGCAAGGTAAGGCAAAACGTCAAATTTTATAAGCGAATTGCACCATACACAAGGGTTTGGTGTTCTTCCCGAGAGGTATTCCTGTTTAAAGTTTTTTAAAACAATTTCTTCATACTGTTGTGCGCAATCAAAAACATGGAAATCTATACCTATTTGTTCGCAAATTTTTCTTGCGGCTTCAATGTCTTCTTTTTCGTCAGGGCCCAAACAGGCATTGTGTGTTTTTTTAGGGAGCTTGCTGAGTTTTTCTTGTATTTCTTTGTAAACTCCATTTTTGCCCCATATAGCCATTGTTGCACCAACAACTTCGTGCCCTTGTTCTTTCAATAACAATGCTGTTGTCGAAGAATCAACACCGCCTGACATTCCGACCAGTATTTTCATTTATTTCATTCCTTTTATGATACTTAACTTGATACCTATCAAATTATATCATAAGGGTACTGTATTTAAATGTTTTATGTCTTTTTTACCACAAATCCGTAACGTTGGTTTTTAAACTCATAAAAATTGCTTTTGATTACACCTAGTGGTTTGTATGGAATATTTTGGCTTTCAAGCAGTTGTTGTTGAATTTTAGCTTCTTCTTCGCCTTGATTTATTATAAGCATTTCTTTTGTCAAAATTTTATATGCGTGAGCCAAAAGTTTTTCAGGCATAAACATATTTTCAGGAAGCCCCCAGCGTTTGTGAGGGTAATTTGTGACAAACGGCAAAAACCAAACTATATAATCATATTTATTGTTGATGTTTAGCAAGTTGTCTGCGTAATACTCGGCGCCGTCCAAATCTTTAATATAAAATTTTGCAACTTCGTATCTTGAATAAAAATTGGAATACAGCCTGTACGCATCAATTTCGACTCCGTCTAATTTTAAATTGTTGCAAAATTGTTTAAAGAAATTATATTCGCCTTTAACGTATTCCCAATTTTTTGAGCCTATGTCAAGAACCCGTAAGTTGTCTTGTGATGAGGGATTTAAGGTTTGAGATAAGACATCAAATGTGTAATTGTTTATTGCTTGCTTTAACTCCGAATCTTCAGAATAATTTTTTCTTGAAAACTTGGTTAAAGTGCGTAAGTAATAATCAATTTTGTTTTTTAAATCGAACATTTATGAAAGATATTCCAAAACCTCGTCTACATGACCTTTTACTTTAACTTTTCGCCATTCTTTTTCAATGTTTCCTTTTTCGTCAAGAATAAAAGTTGAGCGTTCAATACCCATATATTTTCTTCCGTACATAGACTTTTCAACCCAAACGTTAAAAGCCTCCGCAAGTTTGTGCTCGGTATCCGATAAAAGAATAAAATTCAAGTTTTGCTTTTCTTGAAAAGACTTGTGACGTTTTGTATTATCAGGGCTAACACCAATGACAACTGCTTTAGAGGTCAATCGGTTCATGTTGTCACGAAAATCGCAAGCCTCCTGTGTACAGCCCGAAGTATTATCTTTGGGGTAAAAATATAGTACCAATCGTTGTCCGGCAAAATCTTTGAGAGTGTATTCCCGTTCATCACCGTTTTTATCGATTCCCAAAAGTTTTATATTTAACATATCAAATATCCTCATTTACTAATTATTTTATACTATTGTAATGCAATTTTAACAATTATGTATTTATGTAGCAAATTATTATTTTTACAAGTTTTATAGAGCAATATAAAAAGATATATGAAAGGCTTTTTTATGAACGTTAAAACATTAGCACTTGCTACTACATTAATAACCGTCCCTGTAGGAGTAACAGCAGCTACAATTGCTGCTAAAAATAACAAAGCTGAAACACAGGTCATTCAAAAAACTTCTCAATATAAAATTGATGCACAAGATTATCAAACTTATGTGCTACCTCAATATACAACTCTATCAACACCTAACGAAACATTACCTTTTACGGAAACAGTAAATACATATTTGAGCCAGCCTAAAGAAAAAAGAGACAGCATACTTAATGAAACTTTGACAAAGTCTTTAGCGGTAACAAAAAATTATAATACAAGAATGGATAGTATTAAAAATGAAGTTACAACAAGTCTTGAACAATTATCTGACAAAACAATCCGATTTAAAGAAACCGATTTGAATAAAGTTTTAATTGTCGCAAAAAATGAAAAAGAAAATATTTTTAATCTTTATAATAAAATGAATGAAATTGATTCAATAACCAACGGTATAAAAGCCGATAAAATTATACCGCAATTAAATTACGAAGAAATTATAGAAAATACTCTTGAAATGAGTTTAGAAGATTTTAAAAACACTTATGCCGATGAAATAGAAAGTTTAAAAGATAAAGAAATTCCTATAATTGAACCAATACCTTCTCCATATATGCTTACAGAAAAAGAAAGATTTGTTTTAGACAAAATTAACGAACTTAATAATAATTTTGAGACTGCTATTGTAAATGATTATTCAAATATAATTAATCATACAGTTGCACGCTCCGAAAAAACAATAAGTGATGTATATTCAGGTATAAGCAAATTAAATAACTTTGAACGAACTCAAAAATATTCTGATTTTGAAGATTTTGTTGAAAATGAATCTCAAATAGTTGTTAAATCGTTTCTCGAAGAAATGAAAGAAATATTAGACAACCCGACAGGAATTAATTCAGCAGTTGATAATAAATCCAGCAAACCATTCGTAAGGAAATATCTTGAAGGAGGTAAACTTATTATAGAAGTGACAAATCCCAAAGATAAAAGTGTTAAAAGATATAATACAGAAGGTATGCAGATAAAATAAATTAGTGTGATAATTGCATAACATAAATACTAAATAAAAGATTTAAGTTAGTAGGGCATTCTGCCCAACAACGAGGAAGTCTATTATTTCATTTGACATATTTCTTAAACTTCAAGTCAATTTATAAAAAAACGGGGCACAAGCCCAGTGATTTTTGTTGTTTCGTTAAGTACGGAGAGGGTGGGACGTTTTGCGCCTTGGCTCGAAACAAGTATAACCTGACGGATAAATTTGAAAGAGTGAACATCGGTACAAATTAGGTGTTGTTTGAATTTGAGTTGCTACCCAGTTTTTAAGAAAAATTATCCTTTTTATCCTTTATTTATCCCTATATTTATCCTTTTTTCCTGCTTGTGTTGGGGAATTTGCTTCAAACTCGGACGGGGTCTAAATCTTCGCAAGGATAGAAAAAGGATAAAAATTTCCGAGTTGGTGGAATATATTGTTGACTTAGTTTTTGTTGGGCAGGTATGCCCAACCTACAACTTGTTTGTTTTGAGAAATTCGCCTCAAACTCGGACAGGATTTGAGTTTTTGTAAGGATAGAAAAAGGATAAAAACTTCATAAATGGTGGGAAGTTTTTACCTATTAACTATATTACTAAATAAGATACAGACCAAGATAATATGTAGTTTATTCAGCTAAATGCACATGGAGAGTGTACGGCAAAAATAATCAGATTGCTATTAAGTTTCACATTATACTATAGTATAGACAATGAAGAAGGAATTTATCAAAATATTTTGGACTATGTCACTTTTTGGCATGGTTGGGTGTTAAGCTAATGGGTAGTGTATTACAAAAGAGAGGGTGTTATATGATTACAAATGAGGTATGTAAAAAGACCGAATATGAAAAGAAACTTAGTGAGTTATCTCTTGAAGTTTTGCAAAGTATTATTAATGATTTTGATTTTGAAGAATATAAATTAAAACGAGATAATTATTCAAATGTATTTTATCTCATGAATCTAAGAGAGAATACTCATAGTGAGATTTTGACTTGGTTATTTGATATTAAAGAACAGGATATCAAAGAAAAGGATTTACGATATAATTTTGTAAAAAATTTCTTTGAATATATCAGGATAGATATTAATGAACTATCATCAATACATGTAAATTCACAAGTAAATTTTCTTCATGGAAGACCTGATATTGTTATAGAAACAGAAAATTACATACTTGTTATAGAAGTAAAACTAGATGCAAAAATTAATATATCAAACGAAAAAACACAACTTGAAAATTATTGGGATGATTTAAAAGATAATAAGAAAACTAAAAAATTTATCTTTATATATCCCGAAGAAGCCTCATTAGATGATAAAAAGTACAGTATAAATATTAATAATAAGAATTATTCTAACAAGACAGGAAATGAAATAATAGATTTATTAGTAAAATGTGGAAAAGAATATGAATGTATTCAATTTTCTGATATAGTGTTAATTTTATATAAAGTCTTGAAAGAAAAAGGAATCTTAAAACAACAGACAAATACAGAAAAAAATACAATAACATATAATCTGATGTCAGAATTGAGCAATTTATTGGACGAAAATTCTCAGAATAAAAAATGCAATAAAGATAAAATTGAAAAAACACTTGCAAAACTAAAAACATCACTATGTGATGAAATTAACGAGAAAAAGATAGAATCTTGGGATTATAAAAAACCCTTGAAGTGTAATATAAAAAACTTTAAAAACAAATTGTATGACATTTATGAATCTAAAATGGGCAATAATATTATAGAACAACTGTTAATTCAATATGTAGAATATTGGCTATACTGCAATACAATAATTGATGGATATACAGAAATTGTTGAATATGAAAAAAGTCATTTTCATTTTTATATTATAGATATTTGCTATGCGATTCAAAATAATGACAAATTAATAGGGAAAATAACAAAAATCAAAAGTTTAAATACGTATAAAGCAAAATCATAATTTATGCCTAAAAATGACGTAGTAGAGTGCTAACATAATAATGTTGGCACTCTTTTACATAAAGGAATAAAATTAATGCAAAAGTATGTAGGTCGGATTTACTAATCCGACAATAAAATTCTTATTCTATCTGTCACTTTTTCTCAATCTGCTTGTAAGAGAACAGACACTATTTCTCAAACTGCAAGTCAAATTATATGAAAATTCGCTATAAGTACGGAGAGGGTGGGATTTGAACCCACGGTACATTGCTGTACACAGACTTTCGAGATCCGCACCTTAAGCCACTCGGACACCTCTCCATGCCTGTTTATTGTACCGCAATAATTTATCTGCTGCAATTGTTTTGTATTTGTTTCGGGCATGTTTTTGCTTTTTCGCAGTCATTCAAAGTTCGTCCGAATATTAAGCGCAACCCTCCAAAGCGTTTTTTTAGGGTTTGTCTTATACCGCAGGAAATTGCATTGGCATTGCTGACAAGACTGTGTGCTTCGTACAGAGTTGCGTCTATTCTCGGCATAGCAATGTTCATACTGTCTGTTGTTGTGGATAGGTTACCTGTTATGGATTGAAGGTTTTGTGCGGATTTTTCGATATTTAACAAGGTATTATCAAGCGATTTTTGCTGTAAGGATTTGTCAAATTTTGTGCTTATTTGTTGAAAATTTTGTGTTGTATTTGCAAGGTTTTTTGAGGCTGTTTTAATGGTATTTCTATTTTCCTCCGCCATTGTATCCAGTGTAGTGAATAAATCACTTAGCGCCCCAAGAGCAGCGTTTAAATTTTCGGCACTTTCCGTCAAATTTGCTTTGATATTTTCCAAATCTTCGGGTTTTTGGTTTGCCATAAAAGTTTCTATGTCTGTTGTTGCTTTACCTTCCAAGGTCGTGCCGTCCGAAATCATTTTGTTTGACGGCTCGTTTGGATAAATTATTTCTAAAAAGTCGTGTTCTTTTTCGTTGTGCCTGCGTTCTTTTTTTAGCAGAACAGTGGAGTTTTCGGGTAACATCAGGTTTTTTGGGTATAAAACAACTTTTACAATTGTATGTGTAAAATCTTCGCTGTGTTTTCTTTCTTTGGCTTTGCCGATAATTAGTCCTTTGTAGTACACGGGTAATTTTTGATGAAACGGGCGAAGTTCTTGAAATTTTACATTTATATGAGTGTATGTACTTTGTTTGTATAAGTAAAATCCTATTCCTAAAATTACGAGTGACATTGTAATAAAAAAGTATTTAGTCATAAACCGCCTTTCAAATCTTCTATTTAGAAAGTATTAAAATTTTGAAAAATTTTAAATCGGAAGGTTAGGGATATTCTAAAAGGCTATATAAATTTTCTCCATGCTATAATGATTATTGAAATGAGTGAAATTACTTATCAAGAAGTCGTATCGCAAATAAAGGACAGGTTAGACATTGTTGATGTCATATCCAAGTATGTTATCCTCAAAAAATCGGGGGGGAATTACTGGGGTTGCTGTCCGTTTCACAATGAAAAAACACCGTCTTTCAGTGTAAGTCCGGCTAAGCAAATATACAAATGTTTTGGCTGCGGTGAAGGCGGCGATGTATTGAGTTTTTTGCAAAAAATAAATAATCAGTCTTTTTCTGAGGTTGTAAAAGAGCAGGCGGAAATTCTCGGCATAGAATTGCCAAAAAACTTTAATAAATCTGGTGATACCAAAGATATTAAAGATAAAGTTTATGCTTGTATGAAATCTGCAGTTGAGTTTTACAAAAAAAATCTTTTGAGTAACAAAGAATCTGTTGCATATAAATATATTACAGGCAGAGGAATTACTGACGAAAATATAGAAACTTACGGTCTTGGCTTTGCTCCGAATTCTTATGATGAGTTACAAAAAACTTTAAAATCTGCGTATTCCGAAGATGTTATGGAAAAAGCAGGATTGATAATTAAAAGAGAAAACCATAGCGGTTATGTTGACAGATTCCGTAACAGAATTACCATTCCCATATATGATGATAAAGGTAATGTAGTTGCATTTGGCGCACGTGCTGTTGAAGAAGGACAAAACCCAAAATACTTAAACTCCCCCGATACACTTGTTTATAACAAGAGCAATATATTATACGGCTTGTATCAGGCAAAAGAGGCAATAAAACAAAATGATTCCGTTGTTATTATGGAAGGATATTTTGACGTTATTTCTTCACAGGTTAACGGGGTAAAAAACGCAGTGGGTGCCTGCGGTACTGCTTTGACCGAAAGCCATGTAAAATTGATTTCACGTTATACCCCGTCACGCAAAATTTATCTCGCTTTTGATACGGATAAAGCAGGGCAGATGGCAACAAAAAGAGGTGCTGAGGTTATTAAAGATGCTTTTGCTGGGCTTGGAAACATAAAACAGTTTGATGAAAGTTTCTCTTCAGTTTCGGATTCGTCAGAACGATATTCTTGTGAGTTAAGGGTTGTTGTTCCGCCTGAGGGTAAAGATCCTGATGAATTTATCAGAGAAAATGGTGCACAGGCATATTTTGATGTGTTGTCGGCAGCACCTTTGCTTGTGGATTTTCAAATAGACAGTGTTTTAAAATCTTATAAAAAAGGGATGAGTCCTGTTGAAAAAAATGCCGTTGTAAAAGATGTTATGCCGTATCTTGCAGAAATTAATAATAATATAGTAAGAAACGAATACGTAAAAATTGTTGCAGGGCGTTTGGAAATAGATGAAAATGCTTTGCAAACAGAGTTAAAAGGCTCGATTAGAAAAAGCGAATATAATACATATTCGCCAAAACCTTTGCAAACAAACAAACCTAAGCCTATTGTAAAGAAATCTTTAAATATTTCGGAAAAGGCGCAAAAAAATTTATTGTCGATGTATTTAATATCTGAAAGCATTTATAGCATTCAAACATTAAATAGCATCTTAAAAGATATTGAATACACTAATGAAACGTTAATAATTGTAAAAAATACAATTGACAAATTGTCTCAACGGATAAATAATGTTAAAGAATTAACAGAAGCCCTGTACACAGAATTTGCCGAGGACTATGAAGTCAAAGATATAATTACAGATTTGATATATTTGTCAGATAGTTTCAAAAGTTTATCAGAGAAAGATTTTAAAACGGCTATTAATGAAAATATTGAAACTATTAACGCTTTTAAAATAAAGGAAGCCAAAAGTCATTTTCGTTCTCAATATAAAGAAGTAAATGATGATGAAATTAAGGCTATTGAACAACAGATTCAATTAAAAGAATTTTTAAAAAATAAAAACAAGCTAAGAACTGGAGACAATTAATGAGCAGAAAAAGAATGTCAGACAAATCACTCGTTAGCATAATGGATGAAGATGAACTTCAAACTGATGATGCGGCAGGTGATGATTTATTTAGCGAACCCGAAACAATAACAACTGACAGCATTGATGTTATCATCGGCAAATCAAGTTCTTCCGCTGCTGATGAAATTTATATGCAACCATCGGATGATTTGGATTCAGAAGACGGTGAACAGCAATTAACCGTACCGAGAGGTGTATCTTTAGATGACCCTGTAAGAATGTATCTTAGAGAAATTGGTCGTATAAAATTGTTAACAGCTGATGAAGAAATTGATTTGGCAAGAAAAATTATTCAAGGCGGTAATGTTGGCGCTATTGCAAAAAGAAAGCTTGTCCAAGCTAACTTAAGACTTGTTGTTTCTATTGCCAAAAAATATGTAGGTCGTGGAATGTTGTTCTTAGACCTTATCCAAGAAGGTAATTTGGGTCTTATTCGTGCGGCAGAAAAATTCGACCACGAAAGAGGATACAAATTTTCTACTTATGCAACTTGGTGGATTAGGCAGGCAATTACAAGAGCTATTGCTGATCAGGCTCGTACAATCCGTATCCCTGTCCACATGGTGGAAACCATCAATAAATTGAAAAAAGTAACAAGAAAACTTGCTCAAGAGTTATCAAGAAAACCAACCGAAGATGAACTCGCTCAAGAAATGAATATTTCTATTTCAAAATTGAGAGAAATTATCAAGGTTGCACAAGAACCGCTTTCTCTTGAAACACCAATCGGTAAGGAAGAAGATTCCAGATTGGGCGACTTTATCGAAGATAAAGATGCTGATGCTCCTGTTAAAACAGTTGCTCACGAGCTTTTAAGAGAAGATTTGGCTGAAGTTTTGAGCGGTCTTTCTCCTCGTGAAAGAGATGTTTTAAGATTGCGTTTCGGCATGGATGACGGCAGACAAAGAACACTTGAAGAAGTTGGTCAATTGTTTGGCGTTACACGTGAACGTATCAGACAAATTGAAGCAAAAGCTTTAAGAAAACTAAGACATCCCAACAGAAGCAAACGCTTAAGAGAATACGTAGAAGTTTAGATATTTTATAAAGAACAGGTTAGCAACAAACTAACCTGTTTTTTTATAGATTATTGCTTGATTTCTATTCTTGCTTCAATGTTGCAGTCAATGTCACCGTATATAATGTCCATAAATTTGTCGTTTACGGGAATAATTTTTGCATAATTCAATGATTTTTGATTGTGGTCATTGCCGGTGTTTATTGCAGGTACTTTGGCAATCAAACTGTTTCCTTGATAAAAATTAAGATAGTATTTGCTGTCTTTTTTTACTGACAATATACGATAAAATCCGGGAGTGATTTCATTATAGTCGTAATTGATTAAAGTTACGGGAATCATAATTGTCGGGTATTCTTCGTATGTGACTTTAAAAGAGTTTGCATCAGCAGGTTGAATATTCTCTTGCATTTGAGGTCCGATAGGTGCGCCTTTGGGTTTATTTTTTTCTTCCTTTTTCTTTTTCTTTTTTTCAAAAAACTTCATTACTTTTTCAAATTCTTGATCGGTAACAGCTTTTTGTTGGCTTTTTGCTTCGGAATCAATTTTCATCGGTTCATCCCAAAAATCGCCATCATCTGCCATTGCAGGGAAGGACAATGTTGCTAAACAAATAAAAAAAGTAAGTGATAAAATTCTTTTCATAATTTTATGATAATGATTTTAAAAAATTAGTAAAGGTTCAATAAGAGGATATGTGCGCTCTTAAAAAAACATGATACAATTTATTACAATGGCAGAAGAATCAGTTACAAGTACAAATGGAACGGAAATACAAATTAAGCATATTTTTAACGATATGCTTAAATATGCACCGTCAAAGATTTTTGGACTGTTAGGGAATATGTTAATTGTTCCTGTTTATACCAATTTGCTTTCGCCATCGCAATATGGGGTTTATGCAATTTCTCTTGCGGTTTTGAGTTTTCTGTGCATAATTTTTTCTGATTGGATTGGGTTATCCGGTTTGAGATTTTTTAGACAAAATCAGTTGAATGAAAAAATTCCGAATTATATTTCAACTCTTGTATTTGTGCTTGTTACAAACCTTTTGTCAATGTACGGTTTGTGTTTTATATTCAGGCAAAAGTTTTATGAGTATTTTAGCATTTCTCCAAAAATATTTTTGTTTATATTGCTTTTGATTATTCCCGTAGCAATAAGAGCCTTATTGTTTCAGGTTTTAAGAGCACAAATCCGACCCGGAGCTTTTACGGTATCTACTATTATTAATCAGGTTTTAACAATTTTGTTGGCGGTAGGAATCATCAAGCTCTATGATTTTGGTGCTGTGTCTATATTGATAGCTATGGCAGTTTCGATATCTTTTGTGGATGTTTTGCTTATTGTGCAAACAAAAATTTTGAAATATTTAAAACCTAAAAAACCTAATAAAGATATGCTTAAAGCACTTTATCAGTACGGAACACCAATTGCGTTGGCTTCATTGAGTATATGGGTTATTAATCAAAGCAACAAGTTTATTACAACTCACTATTACGGTTTGAGCGATGCAGGATTTGTTGGGGTTGCATATAATTTGACATTTCCTATTTTAATGACTTTATTTTCTATAATTACAATTGCGGCTTTTCCTCGAATAATAAATCTTTATGAGGATAATATTGATGTGCGTCCGATTATATCAAAATTAACCGGATATTTTGTATTGATATCGCTACCGTTAGTCGTTTTTATAAGCCTTTATGCAAAAGATCTAACAAATATTTTTGCAAATTCACAATATGCAGGTTCGTATATATTAATTCCGTATTTTGCCTTTAGTGCTTTCTTTTTAAGCTTTACTGATTTTACAACTTATCAGTATCATCTTGCTAATAAAACAATAGTTTTAACTTTGCTAAAAGTCGTATCTGCGGTACTTGGCTTGTTCTTGAATATAGTTCTTATTAAAAATATGGGACTAATCGGAGTGGGTATTGCGCTTTTGATTTCAAACTTGTTTTATTTTGTTTTAACGTTGGTTGTTAAGATGAAAAAGCTTGAATGGAAAGTCCCTTACAAAGAATTAATCCACCTCTTTTTATGCTTTGTGCCGACAATGGTTTTGTATGTATTGTTAAAGCAATCTGAAATTTTTCCGTTATTCCAAATAAACATATTGTTGCTTATGTATTATTCTTTTTATTATTTTAGTTGCAGATATTTTAAAGATTTTGGTGTATAGGTTGTGAATAAATTTTATGTAGTAGTTGTTTTTTTGTTTTTAACTTTGCCTGTTTTTGCTGAAAATACAGTGTTAAATGGTAGTGTTACATATACAGTAGAAACAGCAAAAAATGCTGCTTTTGAAAATATACAATTAAAAATAGATAAAAAGATATTGGAGCCTTATCTTTGTGATGAAAATAATAAAGCAAATTTGTATGCTCTCAAGAATAATATACAACCAAAAGACAGAACAATAATAGCTTTTGAAATGGCAAAAGGCTTTGTGAACGGTTATGCGGTTGTTTATATCGCTAATCCTGATTATACATATTATTATTCAATTGGCGGATATTTGGTTGCTGTGGATATTGATGATAAAGCACAAGAAACTTCGTTTCCATACAAAGTCGGGAAATATAACCCTGTAACAGGAAATTTGATTTCTGTCAGCTTGTATGTTTCTGATGATGAACAATATTCTTATTTAAAATCCGGAAAATTAAAAGCGCATTGGATAGGGGAGTTTGGGTATAATTCAAAAGGGAAAATAATAGCCAAAAGGAAATATACGGATGTAATACCCGAGTGATTATACTGTTGTATATACATTGTGTATTATGTATTTAATTTTACCTTTTACATTTTTAGTCTTGGCAATAATTGCAATATGTTGATATGGCATAGTAGAAAAGATTTTTTTTACGGCATTACTTGCTTGTTGCTTTTTTGTTGCTATAGCAACACCTGATTGTTCCCAAATTCTTTTTAAATTTGCAGCTGCTTGTCCAACAATAATATTAAATTTAAGCCCAATATTATATGATTTTAACATTGTAGCCGGTTGTGTTCCTGCATAGCTATAATACTCAGGGATGCTTTTTTTTAGGGAATCACATAATGGCTGTTCAAATATGTGGCCTTTTCTCAATTTTGAAGCAAATTGTTTTGATACTTCTTCTATTATCGTTTTGTCGTCTGTTACAACTCCGTCAACAATAACATAGCGCACGGGGTTTACCTGTGCTTTGAAAGAAAGAGGTTTGTGGTAATTTGATGCAGAAACAGAGAACATTGTTTTTTCCTTTTTTTTACATCAAAACATATGAATGAACATTTTGTATACATGTGTCGTTTATATTTAATAAAAAGTTACAATTTTATATGTCCGTTGATTTTGTTGTTTATTTGAAGACTTTTAAATGAAAACAAATACTCGTGACAAGAAAATTCAATTACCCTTTGTATTATCTTGGGAATTACTTTCTATATAAGAAATAGCACCATAGGGCTATTTTAAATTAAAGTATCAGGATGATTTACTAATAAGTAGCGGTAAGTACAATATTATTAAATAAAGGTTGCTGTTAAAATTGAAAAAAACAAATTATAAAAAATTATTAATATCTTTTTTGCTTATGTCATTTGTCGGAATGTTTTTTGCTCCGCAAGCAGAGGCATTTTCCTTGCCATCAATAAAATTTATTAAAAATAAAAAAGAGAAGAAACAAGAAACAAAAGAAACGCCGGCGGTTCAAATTAAGGCAGAAAAAAACGAAATTGTCGAATATTCTCTTGAAGATTGTATTGAAATTGCACTTAAAAATGACCCTAACATAAAGATTTATACCACACAAAAAAATATAGCAAACTCTCAGGTGGGTATAGCAAAATCGGGGTATTTCCCCAATATAACGGCAGGTACGGGCTTTACTTCTCAGCACAACAGGAATTCGGGTTCAGGAAGCGGTTTTTACAACCAAGGCGGCAGTACTTCTCAAAGCAACAACTATTATCAGTTGAATCTTGGAGTAAATCAGCTTATCTGGGATTTTGGCAAAACAATTGCCGGAATTAATATGCAAAAATACAACAGAGAGTCTGTGTCTTATGATTTGGAAAATGCTATTTTAAATACCGTCTATTCCGTTAAAATGGCATATTTTGATGCACTTGCCGCTTTGGCAAATCAGGATATTTTTGAGCGTTCGGTAAGAATTAATCAAATTAACTATGACAGAACGGATGCCTTGTTTAAAGAAGGGCTAAAATCCAAAATTGATGTTGTAAATGCGCAGGTGTATTTAACGGATGCTGAGGTTTCTCTGATTGAAGCTCAAGGCAAATACGATGCGGCTATTATAAAACTGAACAATGCCATGTATTTGCAGGACGGTCAAAAATACACTTTAAAAAATACGGAAAGCTTTAATTTTACAAAAACACAGCCGACTCAAACAAATGTAAATGTATCTTATGTTCCCAAAAGCGGAGATGAAGAACTTGAACAGGCGGCAATACTTACTTCGGGTATAGAAAAACAAGACATTATACAGAATTACAAGTTTAAGCCGTTGATTTTGCCTGTGGATGAAGCTATACAAAAAGCTTATGAAAACAGACCCGATTTAAAGTCTTTGCAAATGGTTGAAAAAGTACAGGAAGAATCGTTAAAAGTTATAAAAAGACAGTATTTGCCCTCATTGAGTGCGTCTGCCGGTTACAATTTCAGAAAAAACAGTGATGTAAGTAATACAGGTTTTAATATCGGAGCATCGTTTGATTTGCCTACTTTCAATATGATGAGCATAAAGCACAATGTTGATAAGGGCAAATATTACTTGCAGCTTGCACAGCAAAATACAGAGCTTTCCAAGAAAAATATTTATTTTGAAGTACAAAATAATTATATAAATATGGTTGTTTTACAAAGAAAAATTCCAAAAATGGCACAAAAGGTACAACAAACTTTAGAAAATTTTGAGCTTGCAGACGGTAGGTATACCGTAGGTTTGGGCAATTTTATAGAGCTCCAACAAGCGCAAACCAACTATAATAATGCACAGTTAGCATTTGTTCAGGCTGTATTTGATTACAATGTTGCAAAAGAACAATTTCAAAAATCCATGGGGGTAAGATGAAAAAACGTATAATCGTTATATCAACAATAATAATTTTAATTTTAATCGGGGCAGTTTTGCTTTTTGCCAACAAAAACAAAGATGCCGGATACGAAACCGTACCTGCTAAAATTGATACAATAGTTGAAGCCGTAGAAGCATCGGGAACGGTAAACCCTGTAAATACAGTTGATATAGGTTCGCAAGTGTCAGGCATGATTAAAGACATTTATGTTGATTACAATTCCAAAGTCACTAAAGGACAGCTTTTGGCACAAATAGACCCTTCACTTTTTCAGGCACAAGTAGATAAGGCAAGAGGTGACTTGGAGGCTGCAAAAGCCAATAAAGCCAAAATCCAAGCTATGCTTGTTTATGACAAAAAGAATTATGAAAGATACAGAAAGTTGTATGCAAAAAATTATGTTGCAAAAAGCGATTTGGATTTGGCGGAAGCTACTTATAAATCTGATTTGGCGCAAATAGCATCGGCTCAAGGCTCAATAAATCAAGCAATGGCTACTTTAAACAATAACTTGACTAATCTTAAATATACAAGAATCGTTTCTCCCGTAGACGGCATAGTCGTTTCACGTGCGGTGGATGTGGGTCAGACTGTTGCGGCCAGTTTTCAAACTCCTACATTGTTTCAGGTTGCGCAAGATTTAACAAAAATGCAAATAGAAGTAAATGTTTCTGAGGCTGATATTGGAAAAATAAAAAAAGATCAGTCCGTTGAGTATACTCTTGACGGTTATGCCGATTCGATTTTTTACGGAAAAGTTTCCGAAGTAAGAATTGCACCTACAACAGTATCAAACGTTGTCACTTATACTGTTATCGTGGATGTTGACAACAAAGAACAAAAAATGATTCCGGGTATGACGGCAAATGTTTCTATAATCACCAATAAAAGCGAAAATGTAATATGCGTGCCGACTGATGCTTTGAAGTTTACTCCTTCTGAAATTACGGGCGGAAAAAAATATAAAGAGCAGGGCTTGTGGATTTTGAAGGATAACAAACCCGTGCGTATAACGATTACAACAGGAGCAAAGGATTCGGATAAAACGGAAATTATTTCTGATGCTTTGCATGAAAATGACAAAGTCATTTTGCGTAAAAAAGGTAAAGACGGCAAAAAGACCCAAAGCGGCAGACCTCCAATGAGAATGTTTTAGAAAATGTATCGGAAAAACGTTAAATTATGGCACTAATTGAAATCAAAAATTTAATAAAAACATACGCAACAGGTGATACGTATTTTAATGCGCTTAACGATGTTTCGTTGAGTGTTGACAATGGTGAATTTGTTGCGATTATGGGTGCATCAGGTTCGGGCAAATCTACATTTATGAATGTATTGGGCTGTTTGGATAAGCCGACTTCGGGAAGCTATTTTTTAGACGGGATTGATGTCAGTAAAATGACGATGGATGATTTATCGGCAATAAGAAACAGAAAACTCGGGTTTGTTTTTCAGGGGTTTAACCTGATATCAAGGACTTCTGCGTTAGAAAATGTAGAAATGCCTATGATTTATAAAGGTATTCCTCCGGAAGAAAGAACAAAGCGTGCAAAAGCTGCGCTTAAGATTGTGGGTTTGGAAAAACGAGAAACTCATATGCCAAACCAAATGTCGGGTGGTCAACAACAACGTGTTGCAATTGCAAGAGCAATTGTTAACGATGCCCCTATTATCCTTGCCGATGAGCCTACGGGAAACCTCGACACAAAGACGTCCATTGAAGTTATGGAGTTTTTTGTAAAATTGAATTCAGAAGCAAAAAAAACAATAATACTTGTTACTCATGAGCCTGATATTGCGGAGTATGCAAAGCGTGTAGTTACTTTTCGTGACGGAAATATTATAAGCGATGAGTATAACAAAAACCCTAAGGGGATTCGTTCTTCAGAAAGAGTTGCGGAAGGTGAGGTGTCTTTGAACGATGATACCGATAAGGCGGGAGGTTAAAAATGATAGATTTTGAATCAACTTTTAAAATATCTTTGCGCTCGCTTTACGTCAACAAAATGCGTTCAATACTCACCAGTCTGGGTATTATTATCGGAGTAAGTGCGGTTATAATTATGCTTTCCATTGGTGAAGGTGCAAAACAGAGGATTAATAAAGAAATTTCATCTATGGGTTCAAACCTTTTAATGGTTTTGTCAGGTTCTACAACCTCTAGTGGGGTAAGAATGGGAAGCGGTACACAGCCGACTTTAACAATAAAAGATGCGGAAGCTATGCTTATAAGATGTCCGTCTGTTTTGGAGGTAGCGCCTACTGTCAGTCAGGTGCAGCAGCTTGTTTATTCAAACCAAAACTGGTCAACTTCTGTTAGCGGTATTACCCAAGGATTTATGCCGATAAGAATGTGGGAAATAGAATCGGGACGAGCAATTTCTCAAGATGATATTAAAAACACAACAAAAGTTGCCGTATTAGGCTCAACTGTTACCACAAATCTTTTTGGTGATATGGACCCGATTAATAAAACTGTCAGAATCGGTGGTATGCCATTTAAGGTTATAGGTGTTTTAAAATCAAAAGGTCAAAACGGTATGGGACAAGATCAGGATGATACTGTTCTTATTCCTATTACGACAGCACAGAAAAAGCTCTTTGGAACGGATTTTCCCGGTATGGTTAAGCATATAAGCGTTCAGGCAAAAGATGAAGAAAGCCTTAGCTCTGCAGAAACTGAAATCAAAGAACTGCTTCGTGAACGTCACAATTTGGGTAAAACAAAGGACGATGATTTTACCATAAGAAACTTTACACAAATGTTAGAAACCGCAAAACAGGCTTCAAATACTATGGCAATTTTGCTCGGGTCAATTGCCTCAGTTTCTTTGTTGGTTGGTGGTATCGGTATTATGAATATTATGTTGGTGTCTGTAACAGAACGTACAAAAGAAATTGGTATACGTATGGCTATTGGTGCTACTGCAATGGATATAAGGATACAATTTCTTGTTGAAGCACTGCTGCTTTCTTTGGCAGGAGGTTTAATAGGGGTTGTGATAGGTATTTTAGGGGCAAAAATTGTTGAAATGTTTTCCGATATGACTGTTGTAATTTCTGCAACACCCGTGTTGATATCATTTGGGTTTGCAGGGCTTGTCGGGATATTGTTTGGTTATTACCCTGCATACAAGGCTTCTTTGCTTAATCCGATTGAGGCGTTGAGATATGAGTAAGGGTGTAGTGATAATATTTATTATGTAATAATGATATTTATTATAATAATTTGTTGTCATTCTGAAGCGTTAAGTGTCGCAAGTGGTATTAATATTGCATTATTCAGAATCTAAGCAATTTGCATAGTTAATATTTACATAATAAATATTATCACTACGTTTTGTTATGAAATAATTTTTACAAATTATTGTCTATGAGGTATAGATGTGCGAAAATACCTGTAAAGGGGTGTAGAAATGCAAAAAAGATTACTTGTAGTTGACGATGATGATGAAATCAGAGAACTGTTGGAGTTTGACCTTTCTCATAGCGGTTATGATGTAGATACCGCATATGACGGTATGGAAGGCTTAAACAAGGCTGTAACAAACTCCTATGACCTTGTTCTGCTTGATGTTATGATGCCTAAGATGAACGGCTTTGATGTTTGCGCAAATCTTAGAAAGGCAAAACCCGATATTCCTGTTTTGTTGTTAACTGCAAAAGGTACAATCGCTGATAAAACGCAGGGTTTTGATTGCGGTGCAGATGATTATCTTGTAAAACCTTTTGATATACAAGAAGTTCTTTTAAGGGTTAAAGCACTTTTAAGAAGAAATACGGATAAAACATCTGAGGCTTCATTTAAGCAGGAAATTTTAAAAATGGGCGATATTGAGCTTTATCCGGAGTCGTTGGAAACTGCAATTAATGAAAAAAGGATTAAGCTAACACCTACGGAGTTTGAAATTTTGTATTGCTTAATGCAACATTTTAACGATTCCGTACCATTGGCAGTGTTGTTGGATGAAGTCTGGGGATATGATTCAGATGAAGATGTTCGCATGGTGCGTGTACATGTAGGTGGCTTGCGTCAAAAAATTGAAAAAGATACAAAGAATCCAAAATATTTGCATACGGTTACAAATGTAGGCTACAAACTTACACCAATAACTGAAGGTGAATAAGTTTTGACATGACATAATGGAGTCACTTGGACATGGCGACCCTGCACTGTGGCTGCGCCGGTTAGAACATGGGCACACAAATTTTTGAGATTCTTCGGTCGTTTTACTCCCTCTGAATGACAAAAAATTTTACTTTTCTTTGTTATTCAAATTCAGTATGATAATACTCATAAGCATAATTCTGGTTATCAAATGAAAAAACACTTAGAAATTAAACATTTAAAAATAGTGGAACAAATGATATTTGTTTTGTTGCTTGCCGTAATTGTGCCTACAACTGTAAGTGCTTTTATTGTTAATAATATTAACCAACACGCAGTAAGAAACGAGCTGCAATACTCAGCTTTGAGTATTACTGAGTCAATTGCTTCAAACTTGGAATCTTTTGCAGAATCAGGTCAGGATGAATTAAAGCAAATTATTACTTCTTTAAGGCATATCCCCTCCGATTTTGAAAAAGAAATTTATCTTAAGGATATTAAAAAGACCTCAAATTTTATATCTGAACTTTATCTTGTGTCTAAAAACGAAACTGATAAATACGAAAAATGGGAAGATTACTCAAAGCTTAATAAAGAAGAAAAAAACATAGAAATATTTCAAAAAATTGATGATACTCGAGCCGTAATGGCAATTGTAGATGTTAATGTATTCGACAGACAGATTTTTAATATCTACAAAAAAGATGACAGACAGATTTATATTTTAGGTAAAGAAAATAAACTTGTTGCTGCACACAACTATAACGAAAAAGACTTTGAAAAAATAATTCAGGTTTTGCCTCATAATCTTGTTCCCGATAAAGCACAGCTTTTCGGAAAAATAAAAAATCAGCCTATGGCATATTTTAAGATAACTGACCCCGATACAACAGTAATAGTTAATACAACGCACCATATTACAAAAACCACAATCAATACTGCTCGTTCTAAGATTATTATGGCATTGTGCTTGTCGGCGTTGTTTATTATTTTTGTGGTCGGTCTTTATACGTATTACCTGTATATCAACGTTAGGCAGTTGTTTAAAGCTATTATGGCGATGTCAAAGGGGAACTATAAACGTAAAATCAGATTGCTGACAAGTGTGTTTACTCCGCACGAAATGGTATTCCTTGCGCAAGAATTTAATTCTATGGCGGATGAAATCAATAACACCTATCGTCAATTGCGCCATACAAACAAAGAACTGAAACGCATGGACGAATTCCGCTCAAATCTTATTGATACGGTAAGCCATGAGTTTAGGACACCTTTAACAAGCATAAAAGGCTACACTTCACGCTTGCAAAGACAGGATATTGAACTGGATGAAGAAACTGTGCAAAAGTCTTTGAAAATAATTAAAAATCAAACAGACCGTTTGAGCAGAATGGTTGAAGATTTGCTTGTTATACCTGATATTGAGGGGGCAAAGCTTAATTTGAATTTGCAAAATGTGAATTTGTCAGATTCAGTAAACGATGCTATCTTGTCTACAAAACACAAAGCACAGCGAGAATTGATTGTGGATATTCCCGATGATTTTCCTGATGTAATTGCTGATACTGACAGACTTGAGCAGGTAATTATAAATCTAATTGAAAATGCATATAAATATTCTTACGAGGATACACCGATTTATGTAAAGGCTTTATTGTCCGACAATCAGGCTGTTTTGAAAATAACAAATTCTTACGATTACATTCCGCCCGAAAAGTTGAATAAGCTTTTTGGTAAATTTATCAGAATTGATGATAAAACTACAAGAACAACCCGAGGCACAGGGCTTGGGCTGTTCATTGTTAAAGGTCTTGTCTTAGCGATGAACGGTTCTATTGAACTCGAATCGACTAAAGATAATACGTTTGGTGTGGTTGTGAAGCTGCCGATTGCTTAAGATTTTGTAACTAATGCAGGCATGTCTTCAACACCCTTGTCGTCATCCGTTAAGTAGTTTGCTATCCAAGTGAAGAATTCTTTTACGGATTCGTCTGTGTATATTGACCAATCTGTTGTTTTGTTTACAATGTCATTGTATTTGTCTCTTTTGGCTATAGTCACATCTGATAAATCTTCTTCTTTTGCGTCAGCTACGGATTTAAGTATGTTGTTTAAATCTTTTGCTAAAGTTGCTGATAATGGTTTTTCTTCATTTTCTTCAACTTTGATTAAGCGGTAATCTACAAATGGTGCAGAAATAATTTGTTCAATGACTTTAGCATCTTCATCAGTTAAATCTTTTGCTTCCTTACCGGCGCCGGCTAATTCCATCAATTTGTCTTTATTAGCATTAGGATAAGCTGCAGAATCTTGTTTCATTTGCTCTATTATAGCTTTAGCTTTTGAAAGTAGTGCTGTTTTTTGTTTTTCTGTTACTGTTGTTTCTGCATCTGAGTCGGAGGTTTTGCCTGCGTTTCCGATTATGGCTTTAACTTTGTTTTCGGCAGTTGTAAGTGCTGCTTTTTCTGTACTCGCTGCACCTGCGGCACCGCCTGTGATACCTGATAAGTTAAGCCCCATTGAGTTCCATAATGCATTGTTACTACCCAATTGAGAATTTAACAAAGCTGCGTTTGAAAGACCCGTAAAGCCAAGACCTGCCATATCAGCCATGTTGCCGCAATTGTATGCCCAGTTGGCTCCGCCCAGCATACCTAGGCCCCAAAAATCGCCTTTTACTGCGCTATAGACCATTGCACCGGTAGTTGCGGCTTGGGTTGTTAGGTTAAACCAAGGCATTACTTTATCAAAGAAACTTTTTTTCTTGGGCTGTGAAGCTTGTCTTTGAGCAAGTTTTGCTTTTCTTTGTGCTAAATCATAATCAGCTTGTGCCGCATCACGTTCTTCGGCTGCTTTTTGGTATTCTGCATATTTTGCCATATCTTCAGCAGAAACACCTTTGCCCCCGTTTTCCGTTAGCTGAACATTATAACTTATTTCGAATATATCTTCTGCAGTAAGAGCATTTGCACCTTCGGCACAGTCAATTTTGTCACCTTTGTTAAAAAGACCGTCATTGTTTTTGTCTGTAATAGTGTATGTTTGACCGTCTTTTGTGATTGTCCAACCTGTTGATGTTTTTTGAACTGATAGTGTCATATTATCCTCGTGGTTTATACTCTCTTATATCTATAAAGTATATACTTAGTAAATAATTGCATGATTTTAACATAATTGTTAAGATTTGTTTACAATTGAGTGTTGGTAATATTTAAACAAAAAGGCTGCGAATAAAGAGCAGCCACCACTAAAAGTGTGAATTATGGTATTGGTCTAATAATTTTTAGTTTAGTTGAAAATTTCAAAAGTTAGTCTATACTAACAATACAATTGTAAGCCTTTCCTAACTTCTTGTCAAGATTTTTATAATATCAGTTGAGTAAGTAGTGTGCGTTTTAACGCACATCAAGAAACCATAACTTACCTTATTTGCGCCATGAAATACGTCTTTGCGGACAAAGTTAAAGTGTTATTCTGTTAAATACCCGACAGGCTATAAAA
>CAMEWS010000023.1 GCA_945946765.1 uncultured Clostridia bacterium | reverse complement strand
TATCGTTTGAGAGAGGGGAGGTATACGCGACAAAATTTGAAAATGTCGACGTGGCGGAATCGGTATACGCGCACGTTTGAGGGGCGTGTGGGGAAACCCGTGCGGGTTCAAGTCCCGCCGTCGACACCATTTTTATAATGTTTGGCAAGTATGCCCAACATACGTACTAAAAAGGATTTTATTTTTAATGAATTTAAAAATTTATACTATTGCAACTATAATACTTATAGCGGGAACAATTGTATTTTTAATATTTAATCATATAAGAACAATTAATATTGGTGCTCAAGTACAAGCTCAAGGTGTAAATATTAATGATAATGTAACTGTAAAATACAAATACCACTTGAACGGTAAAGTAAAAGTTAAAAATGAAATAACTAAAGACCCTAAATCAGGCAAAAACATACGCAATATTTTTACACAATATGATATACACGGACTTGTAACTGACCAAGAAGAATCTAGTTATGACATAAAAACAGGCATACGAACAAAAATTATTGATATAAAGTATGATGAAAACGAAAAAATATTACAAAAGAATGAATTTAACTATGACCCTAACAACGGTAATATGACAAGCAAAACCCAGGCTCAATATTATCAGAATGGGAATTTATCTTATTTTATAGAATGGAACTATATTCCTGATAGTAATGTTCCAACGTTTTGCATTAATACTAATTATAATAGAGAAGGGAATATTACCTCTAAAGAAGAAATCAAATATAATACCATGACAGGACATAAGATAAGTAGTAATTATATGCAATATGAATCAAATGGAAATATATACCATAAAGAAGAAAGAAAATATGGTTTCGAAACAGGTGAAGTAACAAGCACAACTATAACAAAATTTGATTCAAAAGGTAATATAACAGAAAAAGAAGAATATAAATAACCTAATCAATAATATTCCATCCCTAAAATTACTCTGATATTGTAATATGCCTCCATGTCCAATTTTAAAAGCAATATCAACTTGTGATAAATGTTGTACTTATTGCCTAAATTTGCTAATATTTTTTTGTCGTAGGGTTCCAAAGTCATAACTTTCATGACAATTAAAAACAAAACCGTCATGCTGAACTCGTTTCAGCATCTTACAGTTCGGGCGTAGAACCACAAGTCGGTAAGACCCTGAAATAAATTCAGGGTGACGAGAAAAGACAAGTCCCGCCGTCGACACCATTATAAATTATTTTGGAGGTTGTTTTTTATGTTCCATCCAATATATGGGATTAGGTCACTTAGTGTAATACCTTTGTATATTATTATGGCAGTTTTGGCATTGTGCTTTGGATTATTGCTTAAATATGCTTACAAACATAATACAAGACTTGCAGATATAATGAATAAAGCTTTTTCAATGTATATGCTAATTAATATTATCCTTGCACCTGTAGTGTTAATCTCTGTTATTATTTTTATAGCCTATATTATGCTAAAGCATTAGTGACTTTCCAATCCTAAAATCAATCTCAAATTATAATACGTCTGCGTATCTAGTTTTAAACACCAAACCAGTTTGCGATAAATATTGCAAATGTCATTTAAATTTGCTAATATTTTTTTTGTCGTAGGGTCCAAAATAGTGCCCCCATCGACACCATTTACCTCCTTACGGAGGCTTTTTTGTGGGGACTTTTCACCCGAATTATTTCTGTTGAAACAACAGCGGGTTTACCGTTCTGTTATATTTTTAGCGATAAAAATTGTTTAAATTATCTGTTTTAAAATATAAACCAAGTAAATCAGATAAAAAGCTCCGCAGGTAATTAAAATATGCGGGCTGAAAGCCTTGTCTCTGTATAGGTTTATAAACAATATTACCGTAGAACAGTAAACGAGTACGATATTAATTAAAGACTCCGTACCAAAAACCCATGGGGTTAGCAAAATTCCTATTGCTGTCGGGATACAGCTTTGGAACACCATTGCACCCGTAATATTACCCAGTGCGAGCGTATCTTTGCTATGGCTTACCCACAATACACTGTTGAATTTTTCGGGCAATTCCGTTGCTATCGGTGCAAGTATAAGACTGAGGACAAGCGGATTTATACTGAACAAAGAAGCAAAGAATCTTATTTGACCTACAAATATATGTGCAAAATATATTAATGCCGCAATAGAAATAATTACCTGCAACCACACGATAAATGCGTTGTATTTTTTTAAAACACGTTCCAACAAAAGTTCATCAATTTCCGAACTTTCAGAACAATCGGAGTGTGAACAGTTGAGAGTTTTAAAAACGTATATAAGATAATAAATCAATAATCCCGCAGCACATGCGTATTTTATTATCGGATGATGTATAAATCCTGCCGCAATAGCCAGAGTGTAGCTAAATAAGAAAAATTTTAAATCACGAAACATCACAACATAGTTTGCGTTCATTGTGCGTTCACGTTTTTTCATTTTTGCAAATATAATGACTGCAACACCTGTTACAAACATTGCCAGTGTCGAGAGCAAAAACGGTGCGCCTAAAATTGCGCCGATTCCGATTTCTTTACCAACATGGATATCCGTATGTGCAATGTAAGCTCCAAGAATTGCAACAAGCGGAACAATAGTTTCCGGCAGGGCTGTACCTACTGCTGCAAGAATACTGCCTACCGCACCTTCGTTGAGGTTGTATATTTTGCCGAGATGTTCTACCGCATTTGTAAAAACTACACAGCATCCTACAATTAATAACAGGTTGAGAACGGTTAATGCTCCATGAAAAATTACATCCATATTTTAAATCCTATTTTATAATAATTAATTTATATTATAATATTCCTATGAATTCTAAATCATTTAAAGAAACGATAGAAAAATCATCTTCTGTTTTGATAATTTCTCACGTTAATCCTGACGGAGATACGTTGGGCACGATGTGTGCTTTGTATCAAATTATAAAAAATAATTTTAATAAAAATCCCGAAATGGTTTTTAACGGTGTGATCCCCGATATTTATCATTTTTTGCCTAATATTAATCAGGCTAAAACACCGCAAGAGCTTGAAGGTAAAGTTTATGACCTTGCAATTGCCGTTGACATTGCTGCTATTGACAGAATGGGAGATTCGCTTCCTCTGTTTAAAAATGCAAAAGTCAGGATTAATATTGATCATCACAAGACAAACAAAGGGTATGGCGATATTAATTTTGTTCGAGGCGATGCTTGTTGTGCAGGTGAGGTTTTATTTGATATTGCAAAAGATTTGAACTTGAAAACAGACAAAGTAACGGCGGATTGCTTTTATACCGCTTTTTTGACGGATACCGGCGGGTTCAGATATGAAAACACAAATGCCAATGTTTTAAAAAAATCTGCCGAACTGGTGGAATGGGGTGCTGTACCTGCGGAAATTTCGGGCTACTGTTATGAATCAAAACCCAAAAACATGGTGCTTTTCCATGCGCATTGTATGATGAATGCACAGTTTGAAAACGATAACAAAATTGCATATACGCTTATAAGCAACAAAGATATGGAAAAGTTTCATGCAAAAAATGATTATACGGAAGGTATTGTTGAAGAATTGAGAAGGATGAATTCGACAGAGATATCTTTTGTACTGAAAGAAGTTGATGAAAACACTACAAAAGCAAGTTTGCGCAGTAAAAATATTGACGTAAGTGTAATTGCAGATGTGTTTGGCGGTGGCGGACACAAATTTGCCGCAGGGTGTACTATAAGAAAGCCGCTTTCTATAGCTTGTGACAAAATGTTAGACGAAATTAGAAAAAAGTTTTTAATTGATAGTCACCCTGAACTTGACTTAGGGTCTGTACAATCTACAGATTCTAAAACCGGTCCACAATAGTGATAGAGTGATTAAATTAATTGAGTTGGGAGTTTATGGATATTATTGATTCTATGGTGAAATATTTAAAAAATTTGATAAATCGTATTATTATTGACGATTTTTTGGGAATGGCTGCAGAAATGGGATTTTGGTTTGCCATAGGGATTTTTCCGTTTATGTTGTTTATGATGTCATTTTTTACCCTTTTAGGTAAAAAATCACTGTTTACTCCTATTATGAATTTCCTTGATTCTGTTGCTCCAACTGATTCGGTGAATCTTATAAAAGATGTTTTGAACGAAGTAATGATATTTCAACACGGGGGACTTGTTGCGGTATTCGGCTTTTGTGTAACAGTATTTTTGTCCTCAAATGCAATTTTTTGTATGATAAAAGGTTTGAATCGTGCACTTGGTATTGATGAGTATCGGAGTTTGATTACCTCAAGGGCACTTTCTATACTTATGGTGTTCGTAAATATTTTTGTTATGTTTATTACAATTAACCTTATTATCTTTGGCAAGGTGTTTATGCAATTTGCACTTAATTTCTTCCACGTGACTCAGTGGGCAGTTGATATCTTTTTAATCAGCAGATGGTTTGTTTCTTTTATTGCTTTGTATTTGGTGGCGCATCTTAATTATTTTATTTTGCCGGCATGGCGAGGAAGTGACAAGTTAAAAGGAAAAAGCTCAGAGTCTGGTGCATTGTTCTTTACTTTTTGTTGGATTTTCGGCTCGTGGTGTTTTTCAATATACATTAATAATTTGCACACATACAACAGGGTATACGGTTCGATTGGTGCATTTGTAATGCTTATGGTGTGGTTATATTACACTTCGATAATTTTCCTTGTGGGTGGGGAAATTAACTCCAATGCATACAGAAAGTATAAAGAAAAACATTAAACAGTTTTTCTTGCATAGTAAAACTTACTGACTTGCACAATTGTATCTGAATTCGCTCAAGATTATTTTTCAGGAGCGAGTATAATAATAAGATTTCTGCCTTCCATAGAAGGTTTTTTCTCTACGCTTATAGGCTCATTTTCTAAATCAGTAATAAATCTGTTTGCCAGGTCAAAAGCAAGTTCTGTATGTTGCATTTCTCGACCTCTAAGCATGATAACGATTTTAACTTTATCACCTTGTGATATAAATTTTTTAATATTTTTAATTCTTACATTGTAATCATGTACATCAATTTTGTATCTGATTTTAATTTCTTTTACTTCTACGATACGTTGTTTCTTTTTTGCTTCTTTAGCTTTTTTTTCAAGTTCGTACTTGTACTTTCCGTAGTTCATAATTTTTGCTACGGGCGGGGCTTGGTTAGGAGAAACTACAACAAGGTCAAGATTTTTTTCATCGGCCATTTTTTGAGCTTCTGCTGTAGGTATTATCCCAAAGTTTTCGCCTTCGCTACCTATCAGTCTTACTTCTTTACTTCTAATGTTTCTGTTAATTTGTGCTGCATCTTTGTTGCCGCTTGAAAAATCTCTGCTAATAGTTGTATCTCCTTATTTTATGCTATTTAATCCATTTTAGTTTGCTAAATATTTAAATGTCAACAGTTATACGGAGGAGATGTTTAATGCTTAGCTTGGTTTTATGTCTTTGCTATAACAATAAGAAAGATTCCGTTTTAAATTACCGAATGAAACAAAGCAAGGTTTCCTTGCACGCCGAAGGCGTAATACGGCTTTGCCGTTGTAACATTGATTAAGCACAGTTTATTTTTAAAATAAATTTTGACAGCCTGAAATGAAATGTAATGGATGCAAAATTTGTTTTAAAAATATTTACTGTGCTTTTTGATAATGCCGAGTTTCTTTCTTTTGGTTCGTTTTCTTTCTTTGCCTGCAAAACAAAGAAAGAAAATGAACATAAGAAAAAAGATTGACAACGCAAGTTTGTCAAATTCTACACTGTGTTTTTGTCACAAATTAGCCGCACTAGTCACTTTTTACTAATCATAACAACTATGATTGTTTTACGCTTATCCGTGACGCCATTTTTCAGGCTTCGCCACAGCTCAGCCGAAAAAGAAGGCAAATCCGCTGTCTTGGATTATTGGCAGTTCAAAGTTCTTCACTCCGCTTTGATTTGTTTCACAAATCCCGCGTCGCCGAACTTTTTCACAGGACGTGCTGGGTTCGTCCTTCGGACTCACACGGCGCACTTGCCAAAATCCGCCTCTTGGATTATTGGCGTTCACAAGGTTAAGTATTCCGTTTCAAATTTTTATACTAAAAATTTTCCACTTCATTAACCTTGTTCACATGGGCAGCTACGTGCCCGCACAAAATCCGCAAAAAAAACTCAGGGAAACCCTGAGTATTTACTGCATCTATTCAAATTAAAATTATATATTGGGGAAAAGTGTGTTTATTGTTTTTGTTTATTTCGGCTAAATATATTATGCTTTATATAATATATTTTTTGTTGAATCATAATTTTCAAGAGCTTCTTGGAGTTGTTTTGCTTTTCTTGTTGTTTCTTCAGAGAAAAGAACATCTCTAAAATAATTGATTTTGGTCATAAAAGAATTTGTATTCTTTTTGTCATTAGCGGACTCAACTAAAGTTTCTATAATTGCGGTAGGAATTACTCCTTCTTGTTCACCTTTGAAAACAGGTCTTGTCGCATATTGTTTTTTAAATTTATTTATATTTTGATAGTTATAACTGTTAATGCTATTAACTTTCATTTTTTTTATCCTTAAGTTGTAAGTTGATTTGTATTAAGTGTTTTAACTACACTATTTAGTACATTTTTATTATGAACTATAAAGCTTTCTTTGTCAACCCCTGTTAAAGATTTCTTAATATATCCTGAAAACTCCCGTAAAATATACCATTTGGAAAAAGTGCATATTGTACACTTAATCACTAGAATTTCTAATTTTTTATGTAAAATGAATTAAAAACACATGGGTAATTTATAAATATCCATGCGGGCAATATAAAAATTATAAAAAATGTTGTTATATATAATTAAATCTTTTTCATACTTCCAACTATTCTTAATTCCAGACTATCAGGGTTTTTTAACTATAAAACCCTGTTTTTTTATGTTTGAATTAAATAAATTTATAAGAAATAATAAGTGTAATATAGACAATTAATCATTTGTTGTGTCTTTAATTACTTTTTTCTAATTAATTAAATTAAGTACATGTTATGAAATTATTTATGCTCAAAGTTGGTTTTTCTGTTAAAATTATAAATGTACAACGGAGTGTGGAAGATATGAAGTTTACTTATGAAGAGTTAGTAAAGGTTACAAAAGCTCAAGTTTTGCATTGTCAAAACACTTCTGGCTCGTTAAACATTTCCACTGATTCTCGAAACATTAATATTAATGATGTTTATTTGCCTTTAAAAGGTGAAAGATTTGACGGTCATGATTTTATTCAAAATGCCGTAGAAAAAGGGGCTCGGGGTTATTTTACAAGTGACAAATCACTTATATTCCCTGATGCTAAATTTATATTATATGTAGAAAACACACTGATTGCTTATTTGCAAATTGCTTTGTATTGCAGAAAAGTCAAGAATCCTGTAACAATTGCCATTACGGGCAGTTCGGGAAAAACCACAACAAAAGAAATGATGGCTGCGGTTTTAAGTGAAAGTTATAATGTGCATAAATCGTTATTGAATCATAATAACGAAATCGGTTTATGTCAGACGATACTTTCCATGCCGGAAGAAACCGATGTACTTATTTTGGAAATGGGCATGCGTGGTGAAGGTGAAATCGAACTTTTGTCTAAATACTCCGAACCCGATATTGCAGTGATTGCTAATACGGGCACAGCGCACATAGGCAGATTGGGAACCGTAAGAAAAATTGCAAAAGCAAAATGTGAGATATCAAAATATTTGCACGAAGAAGGTGTGTTGTTTGCGCATGACACTGAATTGATTCGTTCTGTAAACAAGTACAAAGGTGATACCGTATATGTTGGATTAAATTCTCCTTATTTAAAAGACGTTAAATTAAATGCGGATTCAAGCGAATTTGTTTATAAAAATCAAAAATACAGATTGAATGTAGAAGGTATTCACAATATACAAAATTCACTTTTTGTTATAAATACAGCTATAAAACTGGGGATTCCTTCTTCTAAAATAGCAAGAGGTTTAAAAAAATATAAACCGATTGAAAAACGTTGGGAGATTTCTGATGTTGGTGGTTTTAAAGTTATAAATGACAGTTACAATTCTAATCCCGAATCTTTAAGAGCAGCAATTACAACATTTTTGAACACTCAAAAAGTTCCTAGAGTGCTGGTGTTAGGGGATATGGGTGAGCTTGGCAAGAAAGAAAGAATTTACCACAAAGAAATCGGTGAGTTTTTAAATCAATTTGAAGATGTAGAATTAATTACGGTAGGCAAACAGGCAAAATATATTGCAAAGCTGTCAAAACATCCGTCAAAATCTTTTGCAAATAACAAAGATGCGGCAGAGTACATTAAAAATAATGTAAAAAAGGGAAGTACCTTATTATTTAAAGCTTCTCGATTTATGAAGTTTGAGGAAATAATTACGGAGTTGAGCAAATAATGACTTTAACAATAGTAGCGGCATTAATAGCTTTTGTATTGGCATTGCTTTTTGGAGTGCCTTATATAGACTTTTTAAAGAAAAAAATGCTGGGGCAGTATATTAGAGAAGAAGCCCCGGAATCTCACGCACAAAAAGGCGGTACGCCGACAACAGGTGGGGTTTTTCTCGTTACGGCAGCTGTTATTGCGGCGGTAGTATCTCTGTTTATGGCGGAAAAAACATCAACAGGTGCTTTTTTATTATTAATTACCTTTATATTTTTTATGTTTGCAGGTTTTCAAGATGATGCACAAAAATTTGCACATCATGACAACAAAGGACTCAGTGCTCGTGGAAAGTTGCTTTTGCAAATAGCAATAGCTTGTTTGCCTGTTTTGTTTGTTACTTTAAGCGGCAGAACTTTTTTAACTTTTGGAGATTATGCGATAAATCTTGGTTGGTTGTATCCGATTTTTGGTATATTTCTTATTACCGGTGTATCAAATGCGGTTAACCTTACAGACGGCTTAGACGGGCTTGCGGCATCAAATATGATTATTTCTACAGCGGCATTGACTGTTATAAATTTAATCATGGGGAATGTTGATATCGCTATTATTTGTGCTTCCGTTATGGGGGCTTGTTTTGGCTTTTTGTATTTTAACAGACACCCCGCAAAGGTGTTTATGGGCGATACGGGTTCACTGGCTTTGGGCGGGGTTCTCGGCACAATTGCAGTTATGGGCAAGTTTGAATTGTGGCTAATTCCGATAGGTATTATATATTTAATAGAAACTTTATCCGTTATGATTCAGGTGACAAGTTTTAAACTTACGGGCAAAAGGGTTTTTAAAATGAGCCCTATTCACCACCATTTTGAATTGTGCGGTTGGGAAGAAACAAAAATTGTAAAAGTATTTACACTGGTGAATTTTATTTTCTGTTTTGGTGCAGCGGCATTGTTTTGGTATCTTAACAGATAGGTGTGGTTATTATGATAAGAAAATGGTTTGATAAAAAAGTTTTGATTTTAGGATTGTCAAAAAGCGGTACTGCCGCTGCAAAATATCTTAATTCCAAAGGTGCGGATTGTTATATTACCGAGAAAAAACCGCTTGCGGATAAAGACAGACAGCTTGCGGAAGAATTGAATTCCTTGGGGATTAAAACCGAGTTTGAAAACCATTCACAAGAGTTTATGCAAAATGCTTATCTTGCGGTAACAAGCCCCGGAATCCCGCCAAAATCCGAGCTTATGCAGATGCTTAAAGAAAAAAACATAGAAGTTATAAGCGAAATTGAGCTTGCGTATTTGGAAACAAAAGTTCCTTTTATTGCTATTACGGGCACAAACGGTAAAACAACCACTACGGAGTTAACAAATTTTATAATCAATAAAGAATTTAAAGCTGAGAAATGCGGAAATATCGGTATTCCGCCTTGTTCTTTGCTGGATAAAACGGATACGGAATATTTTGTGTGCGAGGTAAGTTCCTTCCAATTGCAATACAGCAAAAGTTTTCGTCCTCAAATTGCTGTATGGATGAATTTTACGCCTGACCATATTGATTGGCATGGCGGATTGGACAAGTATTTTGAGGCAAAGGCATCTTTGTTTTCGGAATCTAAAAAGCCTGCATTTGCAATTTTTAACGCAGAGGATGAAAAACTCCTTGAGTTCGGAAAAAGTTATACAGGTGAAAAATTCTTTTTTGGCAAGGATTTTGGAGCAAATTGTTCATACATAAAAGATGGCGCAATTTTTTATAAACGTAATAATATTGAAGAAAAAATCATAGATTTAAAAGATGTTCCGCTTGTGGGCAATCATAATTATCAAAACGTTATGGCTTCTTTGATTAGTGCAAAGCTTGTCGGAGTAAGCACGGAAAATATTGCACAAGCAATTAAAGAGTTTAAAGCCCCTGAACATAGGTGCGAGTATACGGGAAATGTTTTAGGAAAAGAAGTCTATAACGACTCTAAAGCCACAAACCCCGAAGCGGCAATATTTGCTCTTAAATCTTTTGAGGGTAAAACGGTTACGCTTATTGCAGGCGGAACGGATAAAAATACGGATTTAACAGAGTTTTGTGAAACCGTAAAACAATATGTAAATCATGTTGTTTTATTAGGGCTTGCACGGCACAGGTTTGAGCAAGAATTAAGAAAAAACGGATACGAAAACATTATTATGGTGGACGGAAGTTTTCAAGACGGAGTGGACAGAGCCTTTGAAACGTCCGATGAGGTGATATTGTTATCACCCGCATGCGCAAGCTATGATATGTTCAGCGGATATGAAGAACGTGGAAGAGTATTTAAAGAATATGCCTTATCAAAGAAATAGACATAGTAATTATAATAAATATAATAATAACGAAATTTCACATCAACCACCGTTGGATGATGTGTTGTCACCGCCTGATACAACTTTAATGGTTGTAGTTACATTTTTGGTTGTAATCGGGTTAATGGCAATATTTTCCGCAGGTGCTCCCAAAGCTATGGATTTGGATCTTAATCCGGCTTCATTTGCCTTAAAACAGTTGCTATATATTGTTGTCGGGTTCTTTTCTCTCCGTTTTTTTATGAAAACTGATTATAAAAAATTAAGAGATTGGGCTGTACCGTTTGCGTGGTTTGTAATAGCAATGCTTGTGTTGGTTGATTTTACACCTTTAGGGGTAATAGTTAACGGTGCAAGGCGTTGGATTATGTTAGGGCCAATTCAGTTTCAGCCTTCCGAGATGACAAAGTTTGCGGTTATTTTATTGCTTGCAAATGCGTTTTACAAAGATTCTGTTATATTTGATTCGACAAAATGGTCAAGATATTTTGTCCCAATATTAATAATGGTGTTCCTTGTATTTAAACAGCCAAACCTTTCTATGGTAATTTTGCTGTTTTTAACAACGGTTGTAATGTATTTTAGTATTGCAGGTTCAATAAAATATATGATTGCCGGTGTGGTTGCAATGTTTTCTACTGTGGGAGCAACCTTGCTGTTGTTCGGACAAAAACTTTTGCATGGATATCAAATGCAACGTATTCAAATATGGTTAAATCCAAATTCCGACCCTTACGGTGCAGGTTACAACATTATACAATCACTGCTTGCGTTTGCTGCGGGCGGATTTTGGGGTGTTGGTTATGGAAATTCAAAACAAAAACTTGCTTGGCTACCCGAAGGTCATACCGATTTTATTTTTGCGGTACTTGCCGAGGAACTCGGATTTTTAGGCTGTTTTCTTGTTATAGGGCTATTTGGGACATTTATACACAGAGGGATTATTATTTCTTCACGTGCAAATGATATGTTTGGCAAACTTTTGGCGATAGGTATTACAATGTCTATCGGTTTACAAGCATTTATCAACATGAGTGTATCAAGCTCGCTTATACCCGCAACAGGTGTTCCAATGCCGTTTATCAGTTATGGTGGTACTTCCGTAATTGTTTCATTAAGTATGGTCGGAGTATTATTAAATATTTCTAAAAAGCGTATAAAAAGGATAAAACATTATGACAGACAATATTAATAACGAAAAAAATAAAGTGTATTTTGTAACAGGCGGAGGTACGGGTGGTCATATTTATCCAGCCGTTGCTGTTGGGTTTGCGCTTCAAAAAGAGCCTGATACAAAAAAAGTTTATTATGTTGGAAATCCAAACAATCTCGAAAAGAAAATTGCAGAAGATAAAGTTTTTGACTTTTTGGGTGTGAATATTACCGGCATGCCTCGTACTTGCAGTTTTAATTTTGTAAAATGGAGTTTTAAATTATTATTGGCTACGGCTAAATCAGTTGGGTATATCTTTAAGTATCGACCGAATGCAATTTTTGGAACAGGCGGATATGTAAGTGCACCAATGCTTTTTGCAGGGCTATTAACACGTACGCCTGTTGTGATTCACGAATGTGATGCTGTTGCGGGCAAAGTTACAAAGGTAATTGCACCTTTTGCAAAATCCGTTTCAGCAGCATTTGAAAGTTCAAAAGAAGGTATTAAATCGGAAAATATTCATATTAACGGAAATCCTATCAGAGAAGAATTTTTGAGCACAGACCGTTACAAAGCCAGAGAAAAATGGCAACTTAAAGACAAACTTACTATTATAGTCATGGGTGGTTCTCAAGGTGCTAAAAAGCTTAATACTGTGCTTGCAAAGAATCTTAGGACGTTGTTTAAAAAATATGATATTCAAATTATTCATCAAACCGGTTTAAAAAACTATGATGAAACAGTGAAAGAACTCAAAAAGGTTTATCCTGAATATACCGAAAACTCCAGATATGTTTTAAGACCTTATTTTAAAAAAATGTATTTGGCAATGCTCGCTTCTGATATTGCGGTTTCAAGGGCAGGTTCTTTAAGTATTTCTGAAATTTGCGTGTCGGGGTTGGCTTCTATATTAATTCCGTATCCTTATGCCGCTGCCGATCACCAAAGAAAAAATGCACGTGAAATGCAAGAATTGAATGCAGCGTTGTATCTTGATGATGCGGATTGTACACCAGAAAGTTTTATGGAAAAACTCGAGGAATTGATTAATGATACGCAAAAAATGATTGAGCTTCAAAACAATGCCAAAAAACTTGTTAAATACGAGGCAACGGAAAAAATTGTTGCGCAGATTAAGGAAGTTGTGAAGTAGTCTTGATGTATATATAGGTTGGGGTTTTATCTTAACAACAATTTATCAATAAATAACGGGTTATCAAGTTTGAGTAATTTCCCCAAACTTGTCATCCTGCTTTGTTGAAGCTATAATGTTATGATTAGAAGACAAGCAGGGATTAGACAGTGAAAAAGCCTGACTTAATTGAAAAAACACAGGAAAAAAATAACAAACGTAAAAACAAAATTCGTTTTTATTATTCTTTTCTTACAATAGTTTTGTTGATTTGTCTTGTGCAGATAGGTATAAGTGCTTTTAATAACATAACCAAAAGCATAAGCTATCACGGTAAAATCAAAAAAATGAAAGCACTTAATCAACAGGCTTATGCGGAAAATCGCAGACTTAAGGAAGAATTGGAAGATTTTAGTTCTTTAAAAAGTCTTGAAGCAATTGCACGTAACAATTTGAAAATGGCGGGAGAAGATGAGGTGCTTGTAATTATAAATAAGCCTCAAACTCCTCAGGTTACAGATACAAAAAATAAAAAAACTCAAAAAACACACAAACCAAAGCCTCAAAAACAGGTTAAACAAAAAACTAAGTTGTAAAAATTTGGCAACAAAAATAACAATAAAAAGCCCCGTGCATAAACTCTACGCATCGGGGTTTTCGTTATTAATGCGGTTCAGCAAAGTAAAAACTTTACTTTACACCTTAATAACAAATGGAAATATGTTATCAATATTTATTTTATTGCGATTAATTTTGCGCTGATTCCAATATCGGAATTAATCATTTTTGCGCTGGCAATTGCCATAGAACGTCTTTTCTTTGCACCTCTTAAAAGAAATGCTACGCCTTCACTTATATTACTTGTTGATTTTACTGATTTTTTTAACATGTTTGATATCCCTGTACAAAATATTTTTCTTACATATTTGTTATCGGAATATTTCAAATTTTCTTTAGGATTTTAAATGGTATTGTTACATAAGTTTACAATTGGTTTTTAATAAAGATTTACCTCATTTTATACAACACAACTTTATCTGTATCTGTGCCGTCAATTGTTTTTCCATCTGTCATATAATCAAGATATATCTCATCATCGCCTGTATTACCGATAATTTTTAAGTTGTGTGTTACTTTAGGATATACTTCCATATTTAATTTGTGCCTGTTTGGACCTGCATAAATGGGCATATCGGGCTTGCCAATTTCTTCACACATCCGTTTTGCATATTCAAGTATTGCATCTCGAATACTGTCGTTGTTGTGATATTCGGATTTTAATTCGATATTGTCTAACACCAATGAAGGCACGCCGTCAACCTTTGCAATCCAGCACATCGTGTTGCCGACAAAATTGTCACCGTCAACAACTTCTATTGCGGAAACCATTTTGTTTTTAATGTATGTCGGAGCGGAATACTGATTACAACCGCTGCCTACTGATGTACAGCAAGCACTGTGATTGCCTAAGAATAATGAATGATTGATGTCATTCATGTCTGTTTTTTTGATGGTAAGTGTTGCTACTTTGTCTTCTTTTAAATCTTTTGCGTTGTTAATTTGATTATCTCTGTCTTTTGTGAAATGTGTGTACATTGTCTTTTTGTAACTGTCTAAGGTGCTGTCATCGGATGTTACTGTCCAAAATTCATTGGAATTTAATTCTTCTCGTATGGCACGGATAATTTTCTTTAAGCTTTCAAATTTAACGGGCTCTCCGTCTTCATATAATCTGAAAACTGTTTTTGTGCCTTCGGCATATCCGTCTTCATCAAATACGGTTTCTTGTTTTTCTACTAAATCAACATTGGCTTTTTCTTTAATTTTTTTAGCAAGCTTGTCACGTTCTTCTTGTGGTAAAGCCAAGTACGCAGGGTCGTTGAATTCTTTTTCCAGCGCTTCTATTGCCGATTTTTTGGCTTTGTCGGCAGAAGTCGTGACGGTAATGTCAACATTTAAATTTTCATCAACAGAACAGTATTTGTTGTAATTTATGCCAATTTTTTCAAACTTTTCTTTTGTAGCTTCGTTTTGAGGCAATCCATCAAAAATATCTTTAATATCTTTAGTCGAATTGTCTTTTAAAAGCTGTAAAATTTCTTTAAAGTTTTCTTTAAAATCATCGTTTCCTGACAAAATTTCCGAAATATACGGTGATTTTTCAAGATTTAATCTGTCGGAAACCGATTTGTCAAATTCAAAACCTAAAGAGGTAAAGATATATTTGTTTACTTCGTTTTTCCAAGCAGCTTCATTCTCTTTTGTCGGTTCTTTAATTAAATCCAAGAATTTTTGAACATCATTTGTATCAGTATGTGCTATTATATACAAGACTTTAACTTTTTCAATAACCGCTTGTGGAGATAATTTGCAGCTGTTTTTAATTGTATTTTGTGCTTCTTTTGTTTTTGTAGCGATTTGTTTTTGCAGCTCAATTAAAGCTTCTTTGTCACCTTGCGCTTTAACTTGAGGATATGACTTTTTCAATTCCGTTATTTCTTCTTGCAATTGTTTGTATTCATTTGTACCTTCGGGATTGATTTTTTGTTTGAGTTCTTCAAGTTGAGTTTTGGATAAGATTTCTCCTAAGTCATCGGCTTTTGCCATAAGATCTTCAACCCCTTCCAATTTCGAAGGGAAACTTGCTTCAAGAACAGGTACACCAAGTATATCTATTGCATTTAATGTATGAAGATTTACTAATTTTCGTTTGATAATTTCATTTGAAATATCAGAGTTTGCAGCTTTTAATTGGTCTTTTTTATCAAAGGCGGAATTTAACAGTTTGTTAAAATCTGCCCACGTTTTCATTGTTGTATTTTTATCAGAGTAGCATATTAACTTTCCTAAATTATCGGATATTACATCATCATTTAATAATTTTTCATTGTTCAAATATTTGTCTATAATATCGTATTTTGCTTTTACTTGTTCCGGAGTTTGAGTATCCCTAATGATAGCAACTGCATTGCCCATAACATTTTCGTTATTAAACAACCGTTCATCGGATAAGATTTTGTCTATTATGTCGCATTTTACTTTTACTTGTTCCGGAGTTTGAGTATCATTAATGATAGCACCTGCCCAGAACATAACATTTCTGTTATTAAACAACCGTTCATCGGATAAGATTTTGTTTACAATTTTTTCTTGTTCAGGATTTTGAGTAGCCCTAATGATAGCACCTGCATTGTACATAACATTTCTGTTATTAAACAATCTTTCATCGGATAAGATTTTGTTTACAATTTTTTCTTGTTCAGGATTTTGAGTATCACTAATGATATCAACTGCATTAAACATAAAATTGCTGTTATTAAACAATCTTTCATCGGATAAGATTTTGTCTATTATGTCGCATGTTACTTTTACTTGTTCCGGAGTTTGAGTATCCCTAATGATAGCATCTGCATTGCCCATAACATTTTTGTTATTAAACAATCGTTCATCGGATAAGATTTTGTTAACAACTTGTATATTGAATTTATTAAGTGTTATATCTTCAAAGTACTTTTGGTAAATTGGGTTTTGTTCAATTTTTTTCTTTAAGGCTTCAAATTCTTCATCAGATAATTCTTTATAGCCGTTGTCGGTTTTAGGCTGAATATTTCTCTGTATAACTTGACTTCTTCCCAAATATTCATTGGGGTCGTAATGCATTTGGTCGGAATATTCTCTCGGCTGTACGTCAGATTGATTGTTATCTTGCGTATTCGATTTCATTATACGCATATTACCTAAAAGCGGATTAACTACTATAAACTTTGTTTCGTCCATTTTTTCATTCCATAAATCTAACTTCACATATTTAGTATTTCGGTTATATTCATTAATAACTTTAAACATCAGACATTATTTTTTACAAAAGTTAATGATGTGTAATCAAACATTAATTTTTCGTTAATATTTAATAAATTATTAAAAACTAATGGTATAAAAATAATATAAGTCAGTAAAATTATGTAGAGAGTGAAATAAGGAGAAAAATTATGGCAATCAGACCTTTAGGCGAAAACCTTGTTATTAAATTGATTGAAGATACTGCAAAAACAGAAGGCGGTATTTTTATTCCTGATTCTGCTAAAGAAAAACCTCAAAAAGGCGAAGTTGTTGCAGTAGGAACAGGCAAAACTTTGGATGACGGTAAAAAAGAAGAAATGGAAGTAAAAGTCGGAGAAATCGTTTTGTTTGCTAAATATGCAGGCACAGATGTAAAAATGGGTGACGAAACTTTCAAAATCTTGAATGTTAAAGACGTACTTGGAGTTTTAGAGTAAGGTGTGAAGTCAGTCCGTCATTCTGAGCGCAAGCGAAGAATCTCATAAGTTAAAATAATTGCCAAAATTATGAGAGGTTTCGGACTTCGTTCTCAACATTACATGTCAATAAAAAAATATTACTAAGGAGATAAATAAAATGGCTAAAAAAATTGTATTTAACGAAGAAGCTAGAAAAAGCCTTCTTAAAGGTATAGATGCAGTTGCCGATGCTGTAAAAGTTACATTGGGACCAAAAGGCAGAAATGTAATTTTAGAAAAAAAATTCGGCGCACCTCAAATTGTTAATGACGGTGTAACTATCGCAAAAGAAATTGAGCTTGAAGACGGACTTGAAAATGCCGGTGCACAACTTCTTAAAGAAGTTTCTTCAAAAACAAATGATGTTGCGGGTGACGGTACAACTACAGCCTCTGTTCTTGCACAGGCTATTGTACGTGAAGGCTTAAGAAACCTTACAGCAGGTGCAAACCCTATCAGCATTAAACGTGGTATGGACAAAGGTGTTGAAATGGCTATCGAAAAAATTAAATCAATGGCAAGACCTGTTGATTCCAAAGAAAGCCTTGCTCAAGTTGCTGCAATTTCTGCGGGTAACAACACTCAAATTGGTGACTTAATCGCTGATGCTATGGAAAAAGTTGGTACAGACGGTGTTATCACTGTTGAAGAATCAAAATCCTTCGGTACTAACCTCAAGGTTGTGGAAGGTATGCAATTTGACAAAGGTTACATTTCACCTTACTTTGTAACGGATGCGGAAAGAATGGAAGCTGTATTGGAAGATGCTTATGTTCTTTGTGTTAACAAGAAAATCAACCTTATTGCGGATTTAGTTCCTATTTTGGAACAAGTTGCACGTGACGGACGTTCATTGTTAATCGTTGCGGAAGACGTTGAAGGCGAAGCTCTTGCAACACTCGTTGTAAACACTATGAGAAAAGTTTTAAGAGCTGTCGCAGTAAAAGCTCCGGGATTTGGCGACAGAAGAAAAGCTATGCTTGAAGATATCGCTATTTTGACAGGCGGCGAAATGTTTACGGAAGAACTCGGTATTAAACTTGAAAATATCACAGTTCAAATGCTCGGTAAGGCAAAACGTGTTACCGTTACTAAAGACAATACTACAATCGTTGTCGGTGACGAAACTAAAGAACAGGTTGCCGAAAGAGTAAGATTGATTAAAAAACAAATCGAACAATCAGATTCCGAATATGATAAAGAAAAACTACAAGAAAGACTTGCAAAACTTTCAGGCGGTGTTGCCGTTATCGAAGTCGGTGCAGCAAGTGAAGTTGAACTTAAAGAAAGAAAATTGAGAATCGAAGATGCTCTAAACGCTACAAGAGCAGCTAAAGAAGAAGGTATTGTTCCTGGCGGCGGTGTTGCTCTTATCAGAGTAATGCAAGAAATGGCAAAACATCTCGACACTTGTCCTTACAATTCTGATGACGAAAAAGTAGGTTTCAGAATCTTGTTGGATGCATTACACATTCCTCTAAAACAAATTGCCGACAACGCAGGCGAAAAAGGCGATGTGGTTGTTGAAGAAGTTAAAAAACTTCCTGAAACAGAAGGTTTTGACGCTCTTGCAAATATTTATACGGATATGTTCAAAGCAGGTATTGTTGACCCTGCAAAAGTTACACGTTCCGTATTGGAAAACGCTGTATCAGTAGCATCTATGTTGTTAACAACAGAAGCTGCGGTTGTGGATATTCCAAAAGCCGAACCTGCTCCTGCAATGCCTCCGATGGGCGGTATGGGCGGTATGATGTAATAACCGCATAAAATATCTAATACAACGAGCCATTACTTGAAATGTTTCAAGTAATGGCTTTTTGTTACACATGATTAATCAGAAGTGCTTTTTGAGCGTTAAAAAGTTGTAAAAGATATTCTTTGAAGGTAAAATGTTAGTGTTACGTAATATGGAAAAAGTTAATGGAATTTTTTAGAAAAAACCAAAAAATAATAGTGGGATTGATTGCCATATCATTTTTATTGTTTATGTTTGCACCTATTTTAATTGCATTCGTAGCAAGATAAAATGACTTTTTGGGAATAGTTGATTAACCCTGTGTTAAAAATACGGGATTAGGATAAAATAATGCCGCATATTGTAAATGCATTTACATATAAAAGCTTGGGCTTAAAGGTTTTAAAAGCTTTACTTATATTTACTTTAATATTCTCTTTTTCGCAAAGTGCGTTTTGTTCGCAAAATCATATAGAAAAAAAGAGAAAAGAAGCGCATGCAAAAGTTATTAAACTTAAAAGACTTGAATCAATTGAAACAAGTAAATTATACAAGAATCAACAACGTCTTGAAAATGCAAACAAATCTTTAAATACAACAAAACAACAGTACAAAAGCGCAGAGGCTCAGCTTGCAGAAGCACAAAGAAATCTAAACGCAACAATGAGCGACTATTCTGCTACGGAAATTCAGGCAAGAAACAGGATACAACAAATTTTTAAAAAACAAAGAAAAGGTATGTTTCAACTTTTGCTTGAAACTACTGATATAAATACTTTTTTGGATAGGATATATTTCCAAAATATTCTTACAAAAAATGATAAAAAAAAGCTGGCATATCTTCAAGAAAAATCAAGAAGAATTGCAATGCTTAGAAATCAAATAGAACAGCAAAAATCAATCATTGCATATTCAATTAAAAACATAAATGCACAACAGCAATATATTCAAGGTGCAATCAGCAAAAATGAAAGTTCTATTCAAAAATATAGGACTAACCGTGCATATTATGAAAGAGCGGAACGAGAGCTTGCAAAACAATCAGAAGCTTTGGGCAGAATGATTAACAAAAACACCCAAGGTTCTACCGTAAAAGTTATGTCAGGTTTTATGAAGCCTATAGCAGGGCCGATTACATCTCCGTTCGGGTATAGGGTTCACCCTGTGTTTAAAAGAACTATCTTCCATTCGGGTATAGATATCGGAGGTATTAACGGAGGTAAAATTCGTGCCTCTAATTCAGGAAAAGTGTTATACTCAGGTTGGTACGGCGGATATGGTAAAGTAGTTATTATTGACCATGGTCGTATCAACGGGCAGGCTGTTACCACTCTTTATGCACACATGTCTAATTATACGGTGAGTCCGGGGCAAAACGTATTAAAAGGTCAGGTAATCGGTTATGAAGGTTCAACAGGTTACAGTACGGGACCTCACTGTCACTTTGAAGTTAGGGTAAACGGTAAACCTCAAAATCCGTTAAATTATATTTAATAAAAAGGTAATTTGGTGAAGAAAAAATTATTTACAGTTTTAATAATCTTTATGTCCGCTATGTACATAGCGCAAAGTGTTTGTGCTGCAGAAACGTTGGATGTGCCTCTTAATACAGAGGTTTCGGCTTCTGAAATTTCCGATGAAAATTCACAAGAAGTTGAACAACAAACTAAAAAGACAAAAAAATTTTTTACAAAAGCAGAAAAAACTAAAAAAACACCAAAAGCTAAAAAAACTAAAAAATCTAAGCAAGATAAAAATCTTACGACGGAAGAACAAGAGCCGACAACAGATGTCGTTGTGGATAGCGAAATTATAGAATATTTCCCTGAAAGAAATGAGTTTGAGGCTGTTGGCGAACCAAAAGTTACATTTCCTGCACAAGGTTCTGTTTTGTATGCAGATAAAATCATATACAACCATGATACCAATTTTGTAAAAGGTATCGGTAATGTAAAAATGGTTAGGGATGGTCAAACGGTAACAGGGGACTTTATTCAAATTAACTTGAACGAAGAAAATGCCATGATTTCTAACCCTGTTTTAAGTCATATTGCTATTAAAATTAGAGCAAAAAATGCTATTGTAAGCGAAAATAAAACGGAAGCTTTTGACGGTTTTGTTACTTTTAACGAAAAAGCAAGTTATAAGTTTATTTCCCGTCCTGTTTTCGGTTTCCATGAACCTATGATGGATGACGTAATTCCTAAGAATTTTTATTTTAAAGAAAAATATGACAACAAGTGGCGTCTTAAAGCAAAAACAATTATTATCAACAGCAAAAAGGACAGAGATACTGCAAATTTAAAAAATGCGGATATTTATATTAAAAACACAAAACTTGCATCTGCGGGTAATATGAAGCTATATACTGATAAAGAGCAAAAGTATATGGAAACTAATATGCTTGAAATGGGTTCTTTACGGAATGTAGGTGCTTTTGTTTCTCCGGGGATAGTTTTGCCTACTCCAAATGCATCTACATTAAAAATAGGTCCTGCTCTTACTTATGATCATGAAATTGGAATCGGTGCAATTGGTAGATTTTTGACGGATAAAAACAGAACGGCATTCGGCTGGGGCAGTTCAAAAAGCAAATTTGTTGTAAGAGGCGAACAAGAAATTACCGATGATTTAAGCTTGCAATACGGTTTAAATTCTTATATGAGTAACTGGTTTTTGGGCTCAAGAATGCCAAAATACGGTTTTCAATTTATTCATCACAAAACTTATGACATAGAAGATTTGGGTGTTAGTTTCACTAACCGTTATACCGCCGGTTTTGCACGAGATTGGAACAGTAATTTTTCTACAACAAAATTTGCTTGGCAAACACAAACAAGCAAAGAATTGTTTACTTACAAAAATGAAGACGCAAAATTTGCAACAAAAGTCGGCGTAACTGCACAGACTCATGCGGCACTTTATGGTACAGGCGACACTATGGGTTTGGTTAGGGTTGGTCCATATTTAAAAACTCAATATAGATCTTGGCAACAGCACATAGGCTATTTTATCGGCGGTCAAGCAGGTGATTCTCCTTTTTATTTTGATAGAAACTTCTATGGTAAATCTAACATTGTACTTGGTGAATCATTGCGATTGAGCAAGTACTTAACGCTTATGTACTCTGCAACAATTGTAGTATCTAATGATACGCCTAACGGTGATATGTTGCAGGAAAACAGATTCTATTTTTTAATAGGCCCTGATGATGTTAAGTTTATGATAGGTTATGATGCTTACAGACAAAATGCTTCTATGGGCTTGATGATGAATGTTGGTGCCGAAAATGCCGATGTTGAGTTTAACAGGCTCATTTTAAATGACCCACAGGCTATTGGTAAGCACAACAAAACTGAGCGTCAAAAAGTTTCTGAACAAAAGAAAAAAGAAGAAGAAGAAAGAAAACGCAAACTCCAAGAAAGCAACATTATGGATAGGTCTGTAAGGGATTATGAAGATTACAATCCTAACGTGAGGATGCCGGGTGGTGCAATGCTTGCCCCTTCTATGATTAGACCTATGACCGGCATGTGATGAGCGTTTAAGAAAATAATATTAATATAACTTTTACGCAATAAATTACAGAATGTATTTGAACAACGATAAGCGAGATTTGTTTGAGGGCTATGTAATTAGTTGACAATATGAAATATTAAAGGTGTAGGGTATATCCTTCTTCGTTCCGATTCACTTTGTGTCATAGTCACTCCGAAGAACATACCCTACACCTTTTTATAGCCCGAGTTATCGAGCATGAGTGAAAATTAGATTCTGTTTGAATGAAGTATCAAGTTATATTTAATATTATTTTCTTAAAATTTATCCTTGACATTTTATAGACAACTGTCTATAATATAAATATGTTAAACGAAAACTTGAGCGAAAAACAAAAAAACTTTTTTGAAAATCTCAAAAAAGCATATGGAAAAGAACCTCTCCCGAGTTTTGAAAAAATTGCCAATGAGTTTGGGTTTAAGCACAAAAACTCTGTATGGCAGTATTTTAAAAAACTCAAAGAACAGGATTTGGTAAAAGAAAAAAATGGAAAATTTTTTATCAATCCGCAATGTTTTGGTGCGATTCTTTTTACGTCTTCTGTCAGGGCAGGTTTTGCTACTGTTGCGGAAGATACTATAGAAAAACGAGTTTCGCTTGATGAAGATTTTGATTTGAATAATCCGTCAGTGTTTATGTTCACTGTTTCGGGAGATTCTATGGTTAATGCAGGAATTTTTGACGGTGACAAAGTTATTGTCAAAAAAGCATCTTATGCAAAAGACGGTGATATTGTGCTGGCTTACATAGATAACGGATATACCCTCAAAACCTATCGCCAAAAAGACGGCAAGATATGGCTTCAACCCGAAAACCCCGATTATCCAATTATTGAGCCTAAAGAATCTCTGACTATTTTTGGTATAGCAACGGGTATAACAAGACAGTTATAACTGGATAAGAAAACAAATTTTAATTTTATATTCAAAAACCTTGATAATCCTTCCTAATAATCAAGACAAAAGGGGGTTGTAAAAAACTCCCGTTATTTTTTTTATTTAAAGGTATTTATATGACAGAAATAGCCCTTGTAGATTGTAATAATTTTTTTGTATCGTGTGAGCAGCTTATGAACCCCGCATTGAAAAATCGTGCAGTATGTGTGTTGAGCAACAATGACGGTTGTATAATTGCACGTTCAAAAGAGGCAAAAAAAATGGGTATTCCTATGGGCTATCCGTTGTTTAAAGCTCGAAAAGAATTTAAAAATGTTATTTATATTTCGCGCAATTTTGCTTTGTATCATGATATTTCCAACAGAATTATGAGAAAATTCAACAATTTTACTCCTGATGTTGAGCAATATTCCATAGACGAAGCTTTTCTTGATATAACAGGTTTAAAAAAGCTTTACAGGTGCTCTTATGAAGAAATTATGGCAAGGATTAAAAAAGAAATAGAAGAAGAAATCGGTGTGCCTGTATCAATAGGGCTTGCACCTACAAAAACTCTTGCCAAGCTTGCCTGTGAGATTGCCAAAAAAAATGAAAATTTGAACGGTATTTTTAGGGTACATTTAAATGACGTTGATAATATTCTCAAAAGGACTTATATAGAAGATATCTGGGGTGTGGGACGAAATACTACCGCTTTATTTCACAAATATGGAATATATAAATGTAGTGAAATTGTAAAACAGAATGATTTTTGGCTAAAAAAAATTTGGGGGAAAAGAGGACTTGAGCTTAAGTCAGAGCTTTGCGGCAATAGTGTTTATGCAGTTAACAGCAAGATTGAATTACCCAAGTCAATTCAAAGAACCTGTGCTTTTGAAAAATTTACCAATGATAAAAAATATATAAAGGAGTCTTTGCATTACCATGTTCATCAGGTTTGTTCAAAATTACGCAAGCTCGGTCTGCGTTCGGAAATTATTTATGTAATGCTAAGGACAAAAGATTTTAGAGTTTTTACGGATAAGATAGTGTTGCCTGAGGCATTGGATTGTGAGTTTTTTATTAACAGATATGCGGATAAGTTGTTTGACGCTATTTATTTGCCTGATGTTGTATATCGTGCTTCGGGAATTTTTGCGGACAAATTGGTTGAAAGTGCATCTTCGCAACTCTTTTTGTTTGAAGATGAAAAAACACAAAAGGCAAAAAAGTTGTCGCAATTGTGGGACAAGTTGGAGGACAAGTACGGTAAAAGTTGTTTTAAGATAGGAACAATGCAAGACCCGCAGTATGAAAGTAAAATTCATGGGCAAAATTTCTTTTCGTGATGCCATTTTCTATAGCTCGCATTAGCTCGCTAAGAAAAGAAGGCAAATCTGCCTCTTGGATTATTAGCGTTCACAAGGTTTAGTATTTCATTTCAAATTTTAATTATTATACGGCACGTAGAAACTTCGTTTCTAACTTAGCCTTCCTCCATTCGTAACGTGCCACCGGCACCTTCCGAACGGAGTCCTTGCTCGTTGCTGTCGTTGACTTCACTTCGTTGCCGTCAACTTCGCACTCGCTTACCGAGTTAACTCACTTCGTTCGTGTCACTCGTCCGTGTCACTATTTAAAAATTGATTTAAATATTTAAAATTTATACTTTTTCGTGACGCCATTTTTCAGGCTTCGCCACAACTCAGCCGAAAAAGAAGGCAAATCCGCCTCTTGGATTATTAACGTTCACAAGGTTTAGTATTTCATTTCAAATTTTAATTATTATACGGCACGTAGA
>CAMEWS010000022.1 GCA_945946765.1 uncultured Clostridia bacterium | reverse complement strand
CTCTTCAAATGTAATTAAAATTATCCTTTTTTTATCCTTTTTGAAACCTAAACAGTGTGCGAGATTGAGGGCAAAACGCAGAGAGCCAACGGAAAAAAGGATAATTTTAAGGATAAGAAAAGGATAAAAAGGATAATTCTGACACTACATTTCTTTAGACATGGGAAGAGGCAACAAACCCCAATAAAACTAAACACTTTCCCGATTGCTTAAGATTACAAATTTATAAAACTATACTTCTAATTATAAGATTAAATCGTTTTCGGACTCTCACGATGTTGATTTCAGAAGAAATCAACACGGTTCGATAAAGTTAAAAAATATTTAATACGTCTTACAAAAACAAGTTTTTGTTTCGACTCCCTCTATTCAAAACGTGACATTTAGTCACCTTTTGAACTGAGTTCTTCACCCGAGGAGTTTTTTATTGCTGTAATTTGACTGACAGTTTAAGAAAAACTATCAGTTAGCATGAGAAATTTTGTGCTTTTCCTTATTTTGCATTATGTTTTGGTGCAAAAAAATTGCACCCTACCGGCTTTTAAAAATCAAGAATGGTATTTGTAAGTTTTAATCATATAAGATTTACTTACCAAAATCTCTTAAAGAGTTACCAAATAATTTATCGAAAATTTTACTACCAGCAGTTTTGTGTATATATTTTGTATTATTGAGAATAACCCAAGAGCCATTTTTTAAACCTCTAAGCTGATGAATTTCATAATCATTAATGCTGGTTTGTTCACTTTTCTCGTAGACTATATCGTCATATATTATTTCTGAGATTTCTTTATATTCATAATTTGAAGCAAAATAATCACCACAGGAGTATAATCCCCATTTGTTATTAATTCGGACTTTTAGAATATCATCATTATAATAGTCTATTTTTAAGATATCATCGTATATAAAATCTGAAATGTTTTCATTTGTGAGTATAGCCCATTTATTATTTTTGTTTACTTTTACTTTCAATTTATACCAATAGGAATGATCTTTTAAAATGTTCTCAATTTTGTCATATTCAAAATTCGAAATGAAAGCATTTTTGTCTAAAGAATATATTCCCCATTTGTTATTTTTCATTACTTTAAAATAATTACAACCAACCTGTCCAAACACATTATATTCATTTAATGGTTGAATATCTTGATATTGTGGTTCTAGTAGAAATTGTAATTTCTTGTCAATTGACGTTTCTGTTAATCCATAATTGTTACCATCACTAATTATTTGTATAGGTCTATAAACAGATGAATCTTTTCTCTGAACTATATCTTGTACCAATGATATTCTATTTTCTTTTTTTTGTTCATTCTCTTGCATTGGTTTTTCCCTATTAATATTAAATTCTGCCATGCAATAATTATTTGAATAAATTGCAGAGCAAACAACCAGTAATATCGCAAATGTTGTTTTAAATAGGTTTTGTTTCATTGTTTATTAATAATTAAATCTTATAATAAATCTATTTAACTACTAAACATTTTAAATTTCAAGTAAGTAGGTTGGGTGAAACCCAACAAAATCAAGCTTTTTACAAAAATAATTATCAAACTATCTGTTCTTTATTCTCAAACTGATTGTTATTTTACATCCGGATAGCTAACAGATTGAGCCTGCTGAGGCGAAGCCCCCAGGCGAAACTCTGTGAGCGTGAAGCAAATCCAAGACAGTCCAACCTGGGGAGTTTTTGTTATTTCCTAGTAATTTTTTGGCTTTTCGAAGAAAAAGCTTTTAGGGTGTGCACAAACAGGGCAAACTTCTACTGCATTTTTGCCTTCATACGCAAAACCACAATTGCCACACTCCCAAACGATTGCATTGTCTTTTTCAAAGACAACCCCATCTTTAATGTTTGCGAATAATTTTCTATATCTTTCTTCGTGGTCTTTTTCAATTTTAGCAACATTTTCAAATAATAACGCTATGTCATTAAAACCTTCTTCTCTAGCTTCTTTTGCAAAAGTTGCATACATGTCAGTCCACTCATAATTTTCACCATTTGCGGCATCTTCAAGGTTTGTTAAGGTATCTGCAACCTTACCACCATGTAGTAATTTAAACCATATTTTAGCATGTTCTTTTTCATTGTTAGCAGTTTCTTCAAAAATTCTGCTAATTTGGACGTAGCCATCTTTTTTAGCTTGGGCTGCATAATAAGTATACTTGTTACGAGCTTGAGATTCCCCAGCAAAAGCTTCCATTAGGTTTCTTTCAGTTTTGCTACCTTTTAATTCCATAATATAAAACTCCTTTCTTGAATTTAGTTTTTTAACAACCAGTATAAAGTTTTATATAATTATACCATATTTGTATATTTTATGATTTTAAAGGTTTTGTTTTAAATTTAAAAGTTGTTTATAAATATTATATTTTATATTATTTAGCACATTGTGCAATTCAACACAAAAAGTTCGAATCTTGGACGGTTCGAGGAGCCATTAAAAAAAGACATCTTTCGATGTCTTTTTTTTTGTGCATTATTAAAGTGTTTTCGGATTCTCACGATGTTGATTTCAGAAGAAATCAACAAAATTCTATGAGAATTTACTTATTGTTGTTCAAATTTGCGTTAATACCGTCAGTAATATATTCTACAATATTTTTAACATTTACATCTTGTATAGGAATATATTTATCAACAACTTTTTTCATAAGTTCGCTTACATCTATATTTTGATAGTATTTACCTTCATCGGCTACGACATTTTCTAAATGCACAAATGCATCTGTTGTTCCTTTATCACAGCAATATAAGCCGTACATTTCAGGAATAGGCGTGCAACCGCAAGGACCATCTAATCTTAGATTTTTGGGGTGATAACAAACGTGTAAGTCTTTACCTTCATCGGATAATGCTTGGGCTAATTTATGAAAATCAGGCGAAGAAAAAAGAGTTAAGGTTTCTTTGGTTGGATTTGGGGGAAAATTATGAGAAACAACTCCTCTAAAACTAACATTTTTTGCCTGTGTGTTTTTGTAATTGTTATTTAAGTTTAGTGATGCGGATTGAATACTCATATTATTCCTTTCTGTTATTTTGATTTGCAACACTACAAAACTTGGCAATATATAAAATTGTTTATTTTAAAAATATATTTACAATTTTTAATATTGCACATATTGCAATTTTTACAAGCCTGTGACTAAAACGCATATTAAAATTATTGGCACTACAAATTTTAATATTATATTGAAGACAATGCCCCAAAAAGTATTTCCAAATAATTTTTGCCATAATGATTTTACAAACCAACCTGCCAATATACAAATCAACAAAGTATTGAAAGGTAACAGTATATTTGAAGTTACATAATCCAATGCATCAAAAATGGTTTTGTCCGCAATTTTAAATCCGCTTAAAACCCCAAATGATAACGTTGCGGGAATACTTATCACAGCTACGATAATACTTAATAAAACAGTAGCTTTTTGTCTTGAAATTTTAAAATGGTTGATAAATGCAGATATAGCTGTTTCCAAAATGCTGATTCCCGATGTAACAGCGGCAAAAAATAATAATATAAAGAATATTAAACCAATTAACGCAGGGCATGGAAGTTTTGCAAATATTTCAGGTAATGCAATAAAGACTAAAGACGCTCCTGCTGATGGGGTTACACCGAATGAAAACACAATGGGAAATATCATAATTCCTGCGATAACGGCAATTAAAGTATCGAAGAAAATCAATGTATATGCGGATTTTACTATGTTACTTTCTTCTTTCATATAACTTCCGTAAGTAATGATTGCCCCCATGCCTATACTTAGAGTAAAAAGAGCCTGTCCCAGTGCCGTTAATACCATTGATGTATTAAATTGAGAAAAATCGGGTTTGAACATAAATTCCAAACCTTCTTTTGCTCCGGTTAATGTAAGGGCGTATATTGCCATAATTATCAGCATTATGGCAAATAACGGCATCATGATATTGTTTGCTTTTTCAATACCTTTATTAACACCTTTGTACGGAAAGCTTGCCGTAATTATTAAAAATAATAAAGTCAAAAAACAGGGCATAAAGACTTGTGCACTGTATGAAGAAAAATAAGTTGTAAAATCTTGCGGAATATTGTTAGTACAGAATAGCCAAATGTAATTTAGAATCCAACCTCCTACAACAAAATAAAAACAAGGTATTAAAATTACTGTGAAAATACATAACCAACCGAGCCATTTAAATTTCGGGTTAATTTCGTTTATTGCACTCAGAGTATCGGATTTATAAATTTTTCCTATTGCAAGCTCGCAAATCAGTGGGACAATGCATATAAATGCAATTAATAATAAATATGTTAAAAGGAATATCGCTCCGCCGTTTTCCCCCATAATGTATGGAAAGCGCCAAATATTCCCCAATCCGACAGCACTGCCTACCGTTGCAATAATAAAACTTATATGCGAACTCCATTGAGGCTTACCGTTGTCCATTTTTTATCCTTTTATCTTTTTATTTATGATAATAAATTTATCTTATAGTAAAAGGCATATTTTTTAATCAATTGACCATATGAAATATGTTTTTGGTTGCTGTTACCTATTCAAGTGAGAAAATCCTTTAAGAGTTTTATAATTATTCTCAATTTATTTTTGTGTATTCAAAACAGTAATAAGGGTTTACATTATTTTTTCCAAACCGTAAATAAAGTTGTTGTTATCTGCAACGTATTTTATTGCGAGTTTTACGCCTGCCATATAGCATTGTCTGTCCATAGAGTCGTGGCGGACTGTTAATATTTGACCTGATGCGCCAAAAATAACTTCTTGGGAGGCAATATAACCGGGCATTCTTACGGAATGGATATGAATATCAGAGTAAGATTTTCCGCCTCTTGCACCTTGAATTGTTTCTGTTTCCGGACAGTTACCCGCTTCAAACGTCATTTTTCCGGATTCGGACATCATTAAAGCTGTTTTAATTGCCGTACCTGACGGAGCATCTTTCTTTTGGTTGTGGTGAAGTTCAATGATTTCTGCATTGTCAAAGTATTTTGCCGCTTGTTGTGCAAACATCATCATAAGTATTGCGCCTGTTGAAAAATTAGGCGCAATTAAGCAACCTAAACCTTTAGATTCCGCAAGGGTTTTGAGTTCTTCTATTTGTGAATCGTTCAGTCCCGTTGTGCCAATAACGGGTCGTACACCGTTTTCAAGACATATTTTAGCGTTTTCAAAAACATATTTTGGTTGAGTAAAATCTACCATTACATCGGGTTTATGGATTTCAATTGCTTTTTTTAAATCACCGTTAATATGAACATCGCTGTTTGCGCATACAAGAGCATCGATTTGATTTATATCAACCGCACAAACAAGCTCCAAAGAGTTGTCTCCGCATACGGCTTTTACAACCTCTTGACCCATTTTACCCATTGCACCGACAACGCCTACTTTTATCATTTTATCTTCCTTTCAAATTTTTCAATTCGATATTGATTTTGTGTTTCTAAAAATATCATCATTATACGAATTTTAATATTGCACATTTGATTTATATTGTAAATGTTTTGTATAATAAAAACAAATAGTTTTCTGTCATTCCGGACTTGTTTCAGAATCGCAAAACCTTAGCGGTATTTGAACATAGACAGAATGACTGTTAATAGGAGTTTATAATAATGAATGAAACAATCAAAATAAAACCTCATTGCGAGTTGGAAAAATCACTTTTTGAGTCGGTCGACGAAAAAACACCTGATTATATTAAAGCAAACAACTTATTGGATTTGAGCAACAAGGATGAGTTTTTTTTCAGATTGAAAAAGGAGCATTTGTATCCCTATGATGAAAACACAAATCCCGAAGGCTTGAATTTAAACGAGTGGTTTAAAAATTATGCAAAAGAAGCTGAAGTTTCCACAGCAGGTATCAGAGGACCTCAAAACATTTTATATCCCTATGATACTCGCTTTCCGATTAATTTAATCGGTATCATGCTTGCTACGGAAGCTAAAGCGCTTGCAGCAAGAGATATGTATCCGGACGGTGAACTTGTAAAACTTGCAGGTTGTGAGGTGCGCTATAACTCCCAAGATATGCTTGAACTTATAGCTCGTGTGCAGGCTGCTCATGGAATAAAAACACTTGTGCCCGAAGGAAGAAAGACTATTCCTATATGGATGGCATCTTTTTTGGCTTTCAAGTTGGATTTGTTGGGCGGTGAATATATTACCTCAAGCCACGGTATCTCCGTTAAAAACGCTACAAAAGATTTGAATTCACAAGGCAGTCAGTATTTGCCCGAAGAATCAATGATGTTTGTAAATAAAATCAGACAAATCTTTGATACTGTTGAGGAAAAGGGCTATTATGACATTAAAATTGCTTCAAACAATGACTCTTTAATTTCTGAAGATTTGATGTCAAAATTGAATGACGGAGTTGTGTTGTACAAACAGTATCTTCAAGACGGTGTTGCAAAACCCGCAAACCTTAACCTTATTAAAGATTTAAAAGAAAAAATTGTTATTGAAAATGTAGGTGGCTCCGCATATAGAACTTTAAGTAAAATATTAAATGAATTGGATATTGCGGATAAGTTTGAATGGTCGAATACGGAGGAAGACCCGTTCTTTCATTCCATAGGTAAATATGATACCGACCCGAAAGGGAACAAAACTTTTTACGATTATTCCGTAGATGCAACGGTTATTGCAAAAGATAAGAATGGAAATGCTTATTTCCCCGTAATAAATTCGCTCCATTATGATGAAAAATTAAAACATCATCCTGTCGGTACGGTTGTGTTAATTACAGACCCTGACCATGACAGGTTGACTGTCTGCCAAATTGATTCAGTTGATAATATTGATTATTTAAAATCTCTCGGTGTCGACTATGTAGAGCTTGATGAAGGCAGAATCCTTACCGTATTTACCGCAAATCAATCTTTCCTTATGATTATGGATTTTTGGATGCGGCAATTAAAATCTGACGGTTTGTTTGATAATCATCCGAGATTTATGATTAAAACTACGGCGTCTGCTCGTTCTTGGGACGAATGGGCAAATAAAAACGGTATAAAAGTTGTTAATGTGCCTGTAGGTTTTAAAGAAATTGCCAATGTAATGAAAAAAGTTGAAAAGCAGATTTCCGAAAACCCTGACAAAGAAGTTGTTGTAACCGACGTTCTCGGCAATGATATCAATCTCGGCGTTAATCCAAAATTAATTTTTGGCGGTGAAGAATCAGGCGGAATGATTATCGGTTCGGAAGCTTTGATTAAATCTTTTGCAGGCAGAGCTGCCGTTGCAATGAGGGAAAAAAGCGCAACAGAGGCTATAGTTGTTGCTTCTGCGTTGAGTGCTTATCTTGAAAAAGAAGGTAAGACAATGACTCAATATTTGGAGGATGTCTTTAAAAACAATGAAATTATATCAAAATTTGATATAAGAGAAGATATTTCATACTACAATGAATCCGAACCGGATATTGAAAAACTTAAACAGGCAAAAGTTGCTGGCGAAGCTCAAAGAACCAAAAACGATGTATTCTATCTTACAATGGCGGTTGCAAAAAAAACTGGAAAAATGTCGCTTGAACAAATCAGAGAAATTCTTTCCGATACATTTAAAGAGTTGAATTTTGACAACCTTACGGATGTAAAATTTGTAGGTGACGGCACTTATCTTGAATTTAGCGATAAGTTTATTGAGATAAGACCTTCGGGTACGGATGCAAAAACAAAAGCCTACGGCGCCGGTGCAAGCAAAGAAGAAATCAAAAACTTTGCAAGAATAATGGGTAACTATTCGGGTGATATCACTGACTTGTACAAAAAATACGTTGATATGAATCTTTATGAAAATGCTAAAGAAATTTCATTGAAAGATTATGCCGTATTTACAAACAAAGATGCAAATAATGCACCGTTTGTAATACCTGATTATTCACAGACCATAAAATTTTAAGTAAAAATATAAGCGGGGTAAAAAGTAAACAAATAGCCCGCTTTATTTTTTATAAATAGCTTTTAGCGTGTTAATATCTCTGTTTGACAAATGATCGTCATTTGTTAAATTGTTTTCGTACATAATATCGTTATTACGAGTGCTGTGCCCTGTCATTCCGAGCGCATGCCCTATTTCGTGCAGTATGACGGGGTATATTTGATTGTATGTTCTCATTTTACCGGAGTCGGTTCTTTGTAAGATTTGGACTTTTGCGGATTTTATCGTGTTACCTGAAATTTTTGCGGTTGTTAAACCAATATTTGAATCATCAAATTTATCACTTATTGAATTAACAAAAACAACTTTTATTTGAGCAAAGTTGGGGTTTGGTACAAGTATAAACGATACCGTTTTGTTTGATTTTACTTCCCATTCACCAAAGGCTTTTTTAGCGGTATTTTTATACGGGCTGTCTTGTATCCATACTTTTATGGGCATTTTTTGCCATTTTGCGGTTTTTTCCAGATTGTTTACATAATTCCCCGTATCATTTTGTTTTGCTTGTTGAATGCTTTGCATTCTTTTGTATACTTTTTGGGCTTCTTTTTTTGAATATTGTCCGATTTGAGAGTTTGAATATTTTTGTGCAATGTAGTTATATTGTTCGTATGATTGAGCAAACTGTCTGTTGTAATACAGTGAAGCCGCATAATAAAAACGAGCCTGAACATTGTTTCCGTCTTTTTGAACAAGTTCTTTAAAACAATTGCAGGCGTTTTGATATTTTTGGTCAGTGTAGAAAGTATTACAGGTCTTAAAATCAACTGCTGTCGCAGGCAGTATAAGTAATATTAAAGTTAAAAGGCATAAATATATTTTTTTCATAAAAAAATATTATCACTTTGTAGAGGTTTAAAACTCCCTAAAATAGTGTATAATTTGCATGTACTATATAAAAGGAAATAATAAAATGAAACTCGATTTTGAAAAAGCACTTACCTTTGTAACCAAAGATCCTGCTTGGGTCAATAAAACTTTTGCGGGTACGGGTATTTTGCTTTCAATTTTTGCTGTATTTATACTTCCTCTTATAATGGCATTGTTTACTCCAAAGTGCGTTGTCGGAACGGTCGTTGTGTTTGTGCTTTGTTTTATTGTGTCTTGTGTTTTGTGTTGCGCTTTTGCGGGTTATGTTTGTGAAACAGCAAATAAAAGAATAAATTATAACAATTCCATGTTGCCTGACTGGAAAGATTTTGGCAGGCATATAGTTACGGGTATAAAGTATTTTTTAGGGTATTTTATTTATTTTATTCCCGTAGTGTTGGTTTCATTGTTGCTTTTGTTTGCAATCGGACAATTTTCTGTTGCTTTGTACAATCAACCTGTTGCGTATAACGCATTGAATTCAATTTTTGTTTTCTTTATCGGTTTGTTGGCATTTTGTGTGTATGTCGGATTTGTTGTTTTTTGTCCGTTAATGATGGCAAACTTTTTTAAAGATTTGAAAATAGTTTCTTTTGTTGATTTTAAAGAGGCTTTTGGATTGCTAAAAGGTAATGTTTCAAATTATATAGTGATGTTACTGTTATTTATTGCTCTTAGTGTTATTGCACAATTTTTGTTTTATGTACTGTTAATAACCGTTGTCGGTGTTATTTTGATGCCGTTTATTTATTTTTGGTTGTACCTTGTTATGGCGGAAATATCTTCACAATTTATACATGCGGCAAAAGAAAATTAAACTGCGCTAAATTTATGCTAATATTAAAACAATGAAGGAATTGGAATATTTAAGCATAATAAATAAAGAACTTGAAGATTCGTCATTGTTGGGTGATGATTGTGCTTTTTTGTCGGATTTGGGAATTTATGTTACACAAGATACTCTTGTCGAAGATGTACATTTTAAGCTTTCAACCGCAACCCCGTATCAAATTGCTCAAAAGTCTGTTCATGTAAATATTTCCGATTTGGCTGCTGCAGGAGCGGAACCTTTGTATATTACAATTTCCTTATCTTTGCCACGCTATTGTGACGAAAGTTTTGTAAAAGAGTTTTATAAAGGAGTTAATTTCGCTTGTTCATCGTTGAACATTAAAGTTGCAGGCGGTGATTTGACTGCTTCCGATAAAGTTGTTGTGTCTGTGTGTGCTATAGGTAAAAAAATGTCCTCCGTTGAAGTATCACGAAGTTTTGCAAAAGCTAATGATGTTGTAATTGTTACGGGATTTCACGGTGACAGTGCAGGAGGTTTAAGACTTTTAACGCAAGGCGGTAAAAAGTCGCAATACCTCACAGATAAACATTTGTTGCCTGTTGCTCAAACTGAAAAAAGCAAAGAAATAATTAATGCAGCAGCGACTGCAGGTGTTCACAAAATAGCAATGATGGATACTTCTGACGGACTTGGAGATGCGGTTTATAAAATTTCTAAAGCGTCAGGTAAAATGATTAAACTTGAACACATACCTGTTAGCAAAGAATTGATGGAAATGTTTCCTGACGATTATATGGATTTGGCTTTGTGGGGCGGAGAGGATTATGAACTCATTGCTTGTATAGATGAAAAAGTTTATAATTTATTTGATAAAACAAAATTTATAAAAATCGGCAGGGTTCTTGATAAGCCGTTGTCAAAAGATTTTGTTGAACAATTTGAGAACAAGAGTTTTAAGCATTTTTAGCTTTGGAGTTTGTGTTTATGAAATTAGCGGTAATTGTTACGGCAGGCGGTACATCAAGCAGATACGGTAATACAAATAAACTTTTGGAAAAGATTGACGGAAAAGAAGTTATTTTGCATTCGATAGAAGCGTTTTTGCCGTTTGCTCCCGATGAGATAATAGTGTCCGCTTCGGAATCTTTAGAGCCTGTGATTAAAAATTTGTTACAGGAACACAACCTTAATTTTGTAAAAGTTGTAAGGGGCGGACTTTCAAGACAGGCTTCCGTATTTAACGCTTTAAAAGCCTGTTCAAACCCTGATTATGTTGCTATTCACGATGCGGCAAGACCGCTTGTTACAACAAAAGATATTGATGCTTGCTTGAATAAAGCAATAGATACCAAAGCCGCTATTGTTGCCGTAAAAGCCGTTGATACCGTAAAAAAAGCAGACGAAAACGGAAAAGTTACGGAAACTCCCGACAGAAACTTTTTGTGGTATGTTCAAACCCCTCAGATTTTTGATTATAACTTGATTTTGGATGCACATAAAAAACTGGAAGGACTTACCTTTTCGGATGATGCAGGCATGTTGGAATCTTTGGGAGAAACTGTTTATGTTTCAGAAGGAAGTTATTCCAATATAAAAATTACAACCAAAAAAGATATTTATATCGCACAATCCCTTTATGAAGAACTTTCAAACTGATTACAGTATTGTTTTACGGGGCATTTGTCACACATAGGGCGTTGAGGCTTGCAAAGGTTTTGACCGAAGGTAACAAGTATTGTGTTGATATCAAGCCAATATTTTTCAGGTATCAGTTTTCTTAATTCCATTTCTGTTTCATCAGGAGTTTTAGTTTTTACCCAACCTAAACGATTTGATATTCTGTGAACATGTACATCCACACAAATTGCGGGGATGCCAAAGCCTTTTGCCATTACAAGGTTTGCGGTTTTTCTTCCTACTCCTTTAAATTTTACCAGCTCGTCAATTGATTTTGGCACTTTGCTGTCGTATTTTTCAACAAGTTCTTTTGATATGTCCAAAATTTGTTGAGCTTTGTTTTTGTAGAATCCTACGGGATAAATTGCCTGCGCAAGAGTGTCAACATCTACTGATAAAAAATCTTTTGGCTTTTTGCCCAACTCTAACATTCTTAATGAGCACGGGTATGTTGTTTTATCATTTGTTCTTAGGCTGAGTATACAGCATATTAATACTTTAAACGGGTCATGAAATTCTTCCATTAATTTTACAAATTCCGTTTGCGGAAGATTGGCATTTTTTATTTCGTTAATAATTTTGTCTATATTTTGTTTGCTTTTCATTTTTAATATGATACTTGATTGGCTGTCATAGAAAATATTAAGACAAAAAAATGACCTTAAATCAAACGATTTAAAGTCATTTTAATATTCAAAAATTATTATTTTTGATGTGTTGTTATCTTATTCTTCAACTTCGATAACGCCTACAGGACAAGATTCTGCAGCTTCTTTAATGCAGTCTTCGTTACCTGCAACAGCAGCTTCGTTAACTACTGCTGTATCTTCGATAGAAAATACTGCATCGCAAACTGATTCGCAAGCACCGCAAGCTATGCAACCATCATTAATTTTTACTTTCATGTTTTTCTCCTTTACCATAATTCAATTGTGAATAAATTCACATTGTTATTATACAAAAAAATTTAAAAAATTCAAATTTATGTATTAGCAATCAGTTTTTCCTGATGTTTTGATATTAAGCTGTTCTTTTATTTCTTTCACTTCGTATGTTAATCTGTTTAATTGGCATTTTATTGGGTCCGGCATTCTGTTATGCTGTAATTGACCGTCTACAATGATGCTTTGATGAACGACTCTGCCGGGTATACCAACAACAGTGCTATTTTCGGGGACATTTTCAACAACAACCGAACCTGCACCTATTCTGGAGTTTTCGCCTATTGTGAGATTGCCCAAGATTTTTGCACCTGCGCCGACAATTACGTTGTCACCTAAAGTGGGGTGGCGTTTTCCGTGTTCTTTACCCGTACCGCCTAATGTCACTCCCTGATAAATAAGAACATTGTCGCCTATATATGTTGTTTCTCCGATAACAACCCCCATTCCGTGGTCAATAAAGAATTTTCTGCCGATTCTTGCCCCCGGATGAATCTCTATTCCTGTGATTATTCTCGATATATATGAAATCATTCTGGGAATAACAGGTAAGCCCCAGTATCTTAACTTGTGAGCAATTCTATGCAGAATAAGCGCATGTAGTCCAGGATAACAAAATAAAACTTCTAAAATGTTATCGGCTGCAGGGTCTTTTTCGTAGATTGTCTGTATATCTTCTTTTAATTGTGTAATTGCTCGTTTTATAAGCATAATTTTCTTTCTTATTCATTTTTAAATAACGGAGTGGAAAGATATCTTTCGCCGTAGTCACAGGTCATTGCAACAATCAATTTGCCTTTATTTTCGGGACGTTTTGCTAATTCTAATGCGGCTTTAACGTTTGCTCCCGATGAAATTCCGCAGCAAATACCTTCTTTTTTTGCCAAGTTTTTTGCTGTTTCAATGGCATCTTGTGTAGAAATCGTAATTATTTCATCCACAAATTCTCTTTTGAAGTTTTGAGGAATAAAGTTTGCTCCTATGCCTTGAATACCGTGCGAGCCGGCATGACCTTCCGAAGCAAGAGGACTTTCTTTTGGCTCAACGGTCACAATTTTAACATCAGGATTAAACGCTTTTAATGCTTTCCCCGTACCTGAAATTGTTCCGCCCGTACCGAATGCGGCAACAAATATATCAACTTTTCCGTCCGTATCTCGGATTATTTCTTGTGCGGTTGTTAATTCGTGTACTTTAGGATTGTTTGGGTTGGAAAACTGTGAAGGAATAAAACTTTTTTCAAAATGCTCCGATGCTTGTAGTGCTGCGTTAACTGCCCCTTTCATGCCTTCTGCAGCAGGGGTGAGAATAAGTTCGGCTCCGTATACACTCAACATTTTTCTTCTTTCAACACTCATGCTTTTGGGCATTGTTAATATCAGTTTGTAGCCTTTTACTGCACATACAAGAGCAAGACCAATGCCCGTATTTCCGCTTGTTGGCTCAATTATTACAGTATCTTTATCAATCAATCCTTCCTGCTCGGCTTTTTCAATCATGTTTAGAGCTGCTCTGTCTTTTACGGAGTTAGCAGGATTGAAATACTCAAGTTTAACAACCACCTCGGCATCTGTGTCATTTATTTTATTTAATTTGACAAGCGGAGTATTGCCGATGAGTGAAAGTATGTTTTCGTGTATGTTTGCCATTATTTTAGCCTCATGTATTTTCTTTTTCCTGCTTGTAAAACTACCGGTTCAGAAGGCTGCTTTACAACAAAAGCCGTATCCGATATTTTTTCATTATTGATTTTTACACCGCCGCCTGCAATTAGCCTTTTGGCCTCGCCTTTGCTGGTAACAAATTTTAATTCAACAAGTAGATCCAAAATATTTTTTTCTTCCTTAATTTCATAAGTTTCTATATCTTCGGGTATGCCTTTGTTTTGTACAACATTTACAAATTCGTCTTGTGCTTTTTTGGTTTCTTCTTCGCTGTTGTACTGTCTTGTAATTGTGTAAGCAAGCTCCATTTTGATATTTCTCGGATTTTCTGTTTTAAGACGTTCTTCGACAGTTTTTAATTCTGCATCGGAAATATCCGTTAAAAGACTGTAGTATTTAACAATTAGCGTATCAGGTATGGACATAACTTTGCCGTACATGTCTTTTGCACTGTCTGTTAAAGAAATACAGTGTTCGGGATATGTTTTTGACATTTTTACAACGCCGTCAGTACCCTCTATCAAGGGTAATAACATAACCATTTGAGGGTTTGGCTTTCCGTATGCGGTTTGTATTTCTCTGCCCAAAAGAACATTGAATCTTTGGTCTGTTCCGCCAAGTTCGATATCCGCATCAATTGCAACTGAGTCATAAGCTTGCATAAGCGGGTAGAAAAATTCGTGAATTGAAATTGGTTTGCCTTCTGCGTATCTTTTTGCAAAGTCATCACGTGTCATCATTTGTGCAACGGTTACATTAGAGGCAAGCTTCAAAAGGTCTGTAAGCTGCATGGGGTGTAACCAGTCTGCGTTATTAACAACTTCAGCTTTTGAAGTGTCCAAAACTTTTGACATTTGTTCAAAATATGTTTTTGCGTTTTCTTCAACTTGTTCTTTAGTTAAAGCAGGTCGTGTTTCCGATTTGCCTGAGGGATCGCCAACCATAGCTGTTGCGCCACCGACAAGAAGTACGATTGTGTGACCGAGCTCTTGAAATTTTTTAAGCTTTTTCATTACAACTGTATGTCCGAGGTGTAAATCGGGGCGTGTCGGATCCATGCCAAGTTTTACCCTTATAGGTATGCCCGATTCTTTAGATTTTTGTAATTTTATGGCGAGTTCTTTAACTCCACCGGGTAATAATTCCGCACCACGTGATATTTCTTGAGCTTGTTTTATAAATTCTTCTTTTAAGACAAATCTTTCTTCCATTTGTATATCCTCTGTTGTTATATTTTATCGTTATTTAATTGTATCAAAAACACATTTCATATTGTCAACTGACTCCTACTACTGTCTTGGATTTGCTTTACGCTCGTTCCTGTCGTTGACTTTACTTCGTTGCCGTCAACTTCGGACTCGCTTTCCGGACTCGTTTCACTCCGTCCGTCCGCAAATCCGCTTGAACCTGTGCAAAAAACAAGTTCATTCTTATTAACAAGTTCGGCACAGGCAACAAGTGCATGGGGTCACCCCTCTCAAAAATGATACTTAATCATTTTTTCGGCAGAGTGCAAAATGCCGGACTTGGCGTCATTCGCACTCCGTTACACTTCTACAAGCTAAGCCGCATCAGACAATTTTAAGGATAAAAACAATAAAAAAGAGGCTTTGAATTTCTTCAAAACCCCTTTTTGAAAAACTTTCAAATAACTACTTAACAGCTTCTTTGAATTTTTTACCTGCTGAGAATGCAGGAACTGTTTTAGCAGCAATTTTAATAGTTGCACCTGTTTGAGGGTTGCGACCTGAACGAGCAGCTCTTTTTCTTGGTTCGAATGTACCGAAACCAACTAATGTAACTTTTTGACCTTTAGCTACAGATTTTGTAACAGTTTCTAATGTTGCAGCGATAACATCAGCAGCAGCTTTTTGAGAAACTTTAGCTTTTTTAGCAACTTCTTTTACTAATTCTTCTTTGTTCATAAGAACCTCCTTTTTGTTAACAAAAACTATTATAGCGGTTTTTGTTATTTTAGCAAGCATTTTTAATATAAATATAATAAGAATTTTAAAATATTGCTTATTTTACACAGGTAGTATATTGGTGAAAGTGTGTTGTATCTTGGTTTTTCTGGGGTGCTGTTTTATAATTTCCATGCAGGGTCTAAGCGTCCGAATTTTACATTATTGTAATAATAACTTAAAATTTGGTATGCGTTATACCCCTGTTTGGCAAGGTTGTTTGCACCATGCTGACTCATCCCGAGTCCATGCCCGTTTTTTTTCACACCTTCATCAAATGACGGAACCGCTTTTAAATAAGGTAAATCTTTGTTCCAAACCGCACCCGCATTAACTGTATGTCCGCCTGCTGATGCCGAATAATATGCAGGTATAACTTTTTGATTGTATGTAATTACAATCCCTTTGGTTTCCAGTACCGCACTGTTAGTTGTTGCTGTTTCTGCTGATGCCCCACCGTATGCTTGATCTTCAGGGGTATCTTTTAAGTCGTACCCTCTTGATGCTCTTTTGCCTCTGTTTGCAATAGCATAACTTCTTGCTGCTATTGCTTGCGCTTTTAATGCTTCATAACTCCATTTTGATGGCATTTCGGAAGGTACTACGCCAAGAATGTAATCTTCTAAGGATACGTTATTTACTACTACGAGAGAGCCTTCTCTGTTTTCAATAATAAATTCACCTCTGTACCAACGCCGTTTTGTTGATATAAACCCTTTTTCCGCAGGTTTTATAACAATTCTGTTAATATTTAAGTTGAACCATTGCCCCTGAAGTTCTATGGAAATTGTGTTGCCGGAGGCTTTGAACGGATATGCCTTCATTGCTTTCATTGTATAAAAAGCTTTGTTGTGCAACGGGCTTATAATTTGAGCTTCTTTGCTTGTTCCTATACTTACTAGCGAAGCTCCGTCAACTATGCCTATTTTCATTGCTTCCGCTTTGTTTGAGCAAAAAAGCAATGCACATATAAAAATTGTTGTAAATATTTTTTTTATATTGTTATCCATCAATACAAACTTCTAATTTTTCAAGATATGCGATGACTTCTATTGAGATTTGTTTCCTTGTTTCTTCATCGGCTTCTTTTAAATAGTCGAACGCTTCTGTTAATTGTTCTTGTTTGTCGTACCACCTGTTAAGAACGTAGTTAAACGCCCCTAAAAGATTGGAATTAAGTACAACACCAAAATCTTGAGCTTTGTTTTTTATAAATTCTGCACATTTAATTTGAACATCTTCCGAGGAATTTTTAATTAAACTTACAGCAAGGCTTAATGTAGGTTCTTTGTCATACCAACGTTTATTTTCCATAATAGTTCTCCCGATAAGATATTATATCACTAATTATTTTATGAAAAACATAATATGTTTGTATTATAATTGTAACGTCATTTCGAACTTGTTTCGGAATCCGTAGATTATACAGACCCTGAAACAAGTTCATGGTGACGGTTTGTCAGAAGTTAAGGAAAATAGGTATATGAATAAGTATTTATTGGAAATCGGTACGGAAGAACTCCCTTATAAATTTGTTGACTCAGGTTTAGCTCAATTAAAAAAATCTTTTGAAAAGTTATTAAATGATAATCAAATCGGTTATACGGAAATAAAAGCTTTCTCTACTCCGAGAAGACTCGCCGTCATTATAGAAGGTTTTGAAGAAAAGCAACCTGATACTGTAAAAATCGTTAAAGGTCCGATTCTTAATATTGCTTATGATGATAAAGGAAATCTTACAAAAGCAGGCGAAGGTTTTGCAAGAAAAAATGGTGTTGAAGCGTCTGCTTTGTATAAAGAAGACAATTACATTTGGGCAAAAGTTGAACAAAAAGGTAAATCAATAAAAGAACTTTTTGTTGAAAATGTTGAAACTCTTGTTTTAAAATTACAAGCTCCTTATTTTATGCGATGGGCTGATTTGGATGTAAAATTTCAAAGACCGATTCGTTGGGTTGTATCTTTGTTGAATGATGAAGAACTCAAATTAAGCATTGCAGGTGTGGAATCTTCAAGATATTCCAGAGGTCACAGATTTAAATCCGACAAAGTTGAAATTAAAAATCCGGATTCATACGAGCAAGCTCTTTTTGATAACAATGTTGTAGTTGATTCCAAAAGAAGAAAAGATATTATTGTGGAATCCGCTAAAAAAGAAGCGGCAAAAATCGGTGCGGAAGTTTATATGGATGACGGCTTGTTAGAAGAAGTTACAAATATTTGCGAATGGCCGGTGCCCGTAATTTGCGGTTTTGATAAAAAATATTTAGATATTCCCGAAAAAGTTACGGTTACCGTAATGGCTGTTCATCAAAGATATTTCCCGCTTTACAAAGACGGTAAATTGTTAAATAACTTTATTACCATTACAAACTACATCGGCAATAATTTTGAAAATATTAAAGCGGGTAATGAGAGAGTTGTTGTTGCAAGACTTGACGATGCTATTTTCTTCTTCAATGAAGATACACAAAAACCGTTAGTTGATTTTGTTGAAGATTTAAAAGGTATTACCTTCCAAAAAGGCATGGGGTCAATGTTTGATAAAACCAATCGTATTGTTGCCTTGTCAAAATATCTTGCTGAGGAAATCAGAGTTCCTTCCGCAACTATTGAACGCACAGCTTTGTTGTGTAAAGCAGACCTGGTAACTAAATTGGTTTTTGAATTTACCGAATTACAAGGCTTTATCGGTTCCGATTATGCAGCGCATGCCGGTGAAACAGCAGATGTTGTTAAAGGTATTAAAGAACATTATTATCCGTTGGGTTCTGATTCTGAGCTTGCAGAATCAATTGAAGGTCAAATTGTCGGCATTGCGGATAAAATTGATACAATAGTTGCTGTTTTTGCTGAAGGCAAAAAACCTACGGGGTCAGCAGACCCTCTTGGGGTTAGACGTGCAACTTTAGGTATTATTAAGACAATTACCCAAAAAGGTTTGAATATTAATTTAAGCAAATTGATTGAAAAATCTATTAATATGATGCCTGTTGAAATTAAAGACAAATCAGCCTTGTTTAACGATGTTAAAACTTTCTTTGAACAAAGATTAAGTATTTATTATGCAGAGCAATACAGACATGATGTTATTGATGCTTGTGTTTCAGGCAGTGAAGTTCTTGCTGATTTAACGGATTTTGCTCAAAGAGTTGATTTCTTGTCCGATAAAGTTTCTTCACCTGAATTTGTGGCATTAAATGAGGCAGCAAACAGAATTATTCGTATTGCTAAGGATTATAAAACAACACAATTACCTGATGTGGCATTATTCAATAATCCTTCCGAACAGAAACTTATGGAATATACAAAAGGTATTGATGCGGGTAAGTTGAGTTATAAGGAACTTTATAATGAATTGTCTAAGTCAGTTAAGGCTATTGATGAGTTCTTTGAAAATGTTCTTGTAATGGATAAAGATGAAAAAATTAAAAATAATAGATTGAATCTTCTTTATTCTTTAAAATTAAAATTTGAAAAAATAGCAGATTTCTCAAAATTTGTGATTTAGTCCGTTTCAGGTTTCTGTGCGGTTACTTCACAGGAACGGTAAAATGGAACTTATAAGAATCTTTATGGGCATGTTGTTGGCAATTTGCCTGATTTTAAGTATCAATTTTAATACATTAGGCAAATTTTACAATGATAACTTGAGATTTAAAGAAGTCGTTGAATCCTCATCTCCGTTAGGTGTTAATGTAGTTGATTTTAAAGGTAAGGTGAAAATAGTTGAAGTGTTGGATTACACTCCTGCTAAAAATGCCGGATTAGAACCCGGAGATAGGATATTAAAGGTTAACGGATGTAAAGTCTGTAACGTAAAAGCTTTTTTTGAAAATATCGAAGAATCAAAAATGGATGAACCGGTAAATCTTGTAGTTTATAGAGTTGACAGTCGTTCAACTTTTCCTGTTGAGGTGATGCCTTTTACTGCAGATTGTAAATAGTTTTGTTAAGCTGTGAGTTCCGGTAAAGAACGAATTTTTTATTACTGCGTTTAATTATTAAATAAATTATTGCATTTGTGGTATATTATTGGTATAAAAAAAACGGCACTTTGTGCAAAGATGATAGATTAGTAATTTATAAAGGAGCATTATGGGTTTACCTAAAGTAGCATATTTCTCAATGGAAATTGCATTGGATCAATCTTTGAGTACTTATTCCGGTGGTCTTGGCTTTTTAGCAGGTTCTCACATGTTGTCAGCAGGATATTTACAACTGCCTATGGTTGGTGTAACAATGCTGTGGTCTTACGGTTATTACAATCAAAGAATTAATGAAGAAGGTAACGTAGAAGTTGCTTATATCAGAAAACATTATGACTTTTTACAAGACGTTGATGCTCAAGTAACTTTGGATATCTTCGGTGAAAAAGTTATAGTAAAAGCCTTCAGAGTAGATCCCGATTTGTTCGGGTCTTGTCCTGTATATCTTTTAACTACGGATGTAGATGGTAACTCTGATTGGGCTCGTTCAATATCTCATAAATTGTATGACGGTGATGAAAAAATCAGAATCGCTCAGGAAACTGTTCTCGGCGTAGGCGGTATCAGACTTTTACAAGCTATTAAATATGATTTTGAATGTGTACACATGAATGAAGGTCATGCTCTTCCTGCTGCATTTGAACTGTTGCAGCAAAACGGCGGTGACTTAGAAAAAACAAAAAGACAAGTTGTGTTTACTACACACACACCTGTTGCAGCAGGCAATGAAGTACACTGGGTTGACACTCTTTTGGAAGGCGGTTTCTTTGCCGGTTGTTCAAGAGAAAGAGCTGTTGAGTTGGGTGGTGAACACTTCTCATTGACGGTTGCTGCTTTGAGAATGAGCCGTATTGCAAACGCAGTATCTCAATTGCATGGTCTTGTTTCCAACAAAATGTGGAACTGGGTGCAAGGCAGATGTCCAATTCGTGCGATTACAAATGCTGTTAACCTTCATTATTGGCAAGATGAAAGAATTGCTAACGCTAAGACTTTGCAAGAACTTTTAGATGCTAAAGTTGAAATGAAAAGGGAAGTCTTCAGCTACATTGCTAATACAACAGGTAAAAGATTTGATCCTAACGTTTTGACTATTACGTGGGCAAGAAGATTTGCCGATTATAAACGTGCATGGTTAATTTTCATGGATATGGATAGAATCTTAAAACTCTTAAATGCGGATAAGGTTCAATTGATTTTTGCAGGTAAGTTCCACCCTGATGATGCAATGGGACGTGAAATGTTTAACAATATTTTGCATAAATCTTATAACATTAAAAATGTTGCGGTTCTTCCGGGTTATGAACTTGAATTGAGCGGTAAATTAAAAAGAGCTACTGATGTATGGTTGAATACACCTATCAGACCTCTTGAAGCATCAGGTACTTCAGGCATGTCTGCAAATGCTAACGGTGCACTTCACCTTTCAATTTTTGATGGTTGGACCGTAGAAGGTACTTTCCCCGGAATTAACGGTTATACTGTTGAATATCCGGGATTGGATGACGATATTCCTTGGGAAGAACGTCATTGGAAAGACCATGACTGCATAATGGATATTATTGAAAATCAAATTATCCCAACTTACTATGACAATAAGATGGAATGGGCAAGAATGATGCGTCAAGCAGTAAGAACCTCAGAAGCTTACTTCAACTCTGACAGAATGGTTGTGGAATACTTTAACAGAATCTACAAACCAATTGCCCACGAAAATCCTAAAGAAGGCGGTTTAAACACAAATGCATCTGATATGACAGTAGATCCTTCTCAAAAAGAAGAACCTAATATGGGTGCTTGGACTTATTCAAATATTAAGTAAGAACTGGTTTAAATTATTAAAAGCTCCTCATAAAAGAGGAGCTTTTTGTTTGTTTTTAATTGCTAAGCCCAAATACCCCTACACCATATTTACTATATTTTGCTTTTAGGCTTTATTTCCTGTACTTTTATAATATAATTATCATATAGATTAGGTAAGTATGTCGTAAAATAGAAATAAGGATAAATCAAATGAAAACAACAATTGAAAAATTAGAAAATAACGTAGTAAAATTGGAAATAACAATTGATGCCGAAGTGGCGCAAAAAGAGTATGACAAAGCCTGCAAAAGATTGGCTCAACGTGTTAATATTCCCGGTTTCAGAAAAGGTAAAGCGCCAAAGGTTATATTAGAAAAAAATATTGGCTCTGAATCTATTAAGCATGATGTTCTTGATTATATGTTGCCGGAAGCATTTTCTACTGCCATTAAGGAAAATGATTTAAATATTTTAACTCAACCTCAGGTTGAATCATACAATTTTGAACTCGGAAAAGATGTTACTGTTACTGCAAAAGTTGAACTGTTCCCTGAAGTTAAATTTGAACAATACAAAGATATGGAAGTTGAGGTTGAAGAGTTTAAAACTGCTGAAAACGCAATGGAAAAAGAAATTGATGAATTGCTGGAAAAATTCACTAAATTTGAAACCGTAGAAGGCAGAGCAGCAACAGAAAATGATGTTGTAATGTTTGATTTTGACGGTTTTGTTGACGGAGAACCTATTAAAGGCGGTTCTGCAAAAAATTATATGCTCGATTTGGCAAACAGCAACTTTATCCCGGGTTATGCAGAACAATTGGTTGGTCATAAAGCTGGTGAAGAGTTTACTATTGACGTAACTTTCCCTGAAAACTATCATGACGAAAAATTAAACGGCAAACCTGCTCAATTCAAAATCAAAATAAATGAAGTTAAAGAAAAAATTAAACCCGAATTAAATGATGAATTAGCTTCAAAAGTAGGTAATTTTAAAACAGTTGCCGAGTTAAAAGAAGATATTCAAAAATACTTGGATAACACAGCAAAAGTTGAAAATGACAAAAGATGTGCAGCAAAATTGTTTGAAACAATAGTTGCAAATATGAAGGTGGATGTTCAACCTTCTATGATAGAAAGAGAAAAAGAAGTTTTGGTTGCTGATTTTAAACAAAAAGTTGCCCAAACAGGTGCATCTTGGGATGATGTCATTAAAAATGACGGAATTGAAAAAGTAGATGCAGAATTAAAAGAAGAAGCTTTGAACAGAATTAAAAATTCTTTGATGATGTCAGAGATTGCTAAATTAGAAAATATTAAAATTACAGGCGAGGATTTAGAACAAAAAATCAGTGAATTGGCTACTATGTATCAAACAGATAAAGGTACTATATTTAAAGAAATATCTAAAAATTCTTCTTTGATTCAATCATTATCTCAACAGGCATTGAATCAAAAAGTAACAAAATTCCTTCTTGACAACAATAAAATCAAATTCGTTGCAGAAGCAAAAAAGTAGATTATAATAATAGTAATTAGTATTAAGAGCGAAAGGGCAAAAATATGAGCTTTGTACCAACAGTTGTAGAACAATCAAGTCGTGGTGAACGTGCATTTGATATTTTTTCAAGATTACTTAGAGAAAGAATTATCTTTTTAGGAACTCCGATTGATGATATGGTTGCTAACTTAGTTGTAGCACAGATGTTATTATTGGATTCCGAAAATCCGGAAAAAGATATTATGTTATATATCAACTCACCGGGTGGCAGCGTTACTGCTGGTTTTGCAATTTATGATACAATGCAACACATTCGCTCTGATGTATCTACAATTTGTTTAGGACAAGCAGCATCAATGGGCGCATTCTTGTTATCTTCAGGAACAAAAGGTAAAAGACTTGCTCTGCCTCACTCAAGAGTGCTTATTCACCAACCTTTAGGTGGTGCGCAAGGTCAAGCAACCGATATTGAAATTCAAGCACAAGAAATTTTAAGAATTAAAAAATCTCTTAATGAAATCTTGGCTTCTAACACAGGTCAATCTATCAAAAAGATTGAAAAAGATACTGACCGTGACTATATCATGACTCCGGAAGAAGCCTTGGAATACGGTATGATTGATAAAGTTATTACAATGGACCACGTTAAAAAAGCTGAATAAGCTAATACAGGAGAAACGTAATGGTTAAACACGATGACAGTCGTTTAAAATGTTCATTTTGCGGTAAAACTCAAGATCAGGTAAAGAAATTAATTGCAGGTCCTGAGGTATATATCTGTGATGAATGTGTTGAATTATGTAATGAAATTTTAGACGAAGAATTTTTTGAGAATAAAGAAAAAGGAGAAAAAGAAGCACCTAAAGATGCCGATATTTCTTCTGTTCCGAAACCTCATGAAATCAAAGCTTATCTTGATGAACATATAGTAGGTCAAGATGATGCAAAAAAAGTTCTTTCAGTTGCTGTTTATAATCATTATAAAAGAATTGCGCATAATTCTTCCGAGAAGGATAACAGTGGTATTGAAATTCAAAAAAGCAATATTTTGTTAGTTGGACCTACCGGTTCAGGTAAAACGTTGCTTGCTCAAACACTTGCAAAAATGCTTGACGTTCCCTTCGCGGTTGCTGATGCAACAACATTAACAGAAGCAGGCTATGTTGGTGATGACGTTGAAAACATACTTCTTCGTCTTTATCAAAGTGCTGAGTTTGATGCCCAAAAAGCTGAGCGTGGTATTATCTACATTGATGAAATTGATAAAATTGCTCGTAAGTCTGAAAACCCGAGTATTACAAGAGATGTTTCGGGAGAAGGCGTACAGCAGGCACTTTTAAAAATGATTGAAGGTACTGTTGCCAATGTTCCTCCGCAAGGCGGCAGAAAACATCCTCATCAGGAATTTATACAAATTGACACTAAAAATATTTTGTTCATTGTTGGCGGTGCTTTTGTAGGTTTGGATAAAATTGTTGAAAGACGTGCTGATGAAGGTACTTCACTCGGTTTTGGTGCAAAAGCTCCTGCAACTGCGGCAGAAAAAGAACTTGCTGCGCAAAGAATGCTCAAAAAGTTACAGCCGGAAGACTTGCTTAAATTTGGTTTGATTCCTGAGTTTATCGGTCGTGTTCCTATTTATGCGGTACTTGACCAATTAGACGAAGCAACATTGAAAATGATTTTAACAGAACCTAAAAATGCTATTATTAAACAGTATCAATGCTTGCTTAAAATGGATGATGTTGATCTTAAGTTTGAACCCGAAGCTATTGATTTAATTGCCAAAGAAGCAATCAAACGTAAAACAGGGGCACGTGCTTTGCGTTCTATTGTTGAGGAATTGATGCTTAACATTATGTACGAGGTTCCTTCTCAAGAGAATGTTAAAGAGTTTACCGTAACTGCAGAAATGGTAAAAAAACGTGATAACGTTGCAGAACTTATACAGCTTCCTCAAAAAAATAAAGATAAAATTGAAAATAAAGAAGAAATTGCTTAACAAAAAAACTCTCCTAATTCAATGTGACTTGACTTATAGTTTGAGAAAAAGTGTCTGATGAAATGAGAATTTTTCAAGTTGTTGGGCAAGTATGCCCAACCGACAAACCTACAAGCTTTTATAATATAATATTCTAGTTGATTGAAATTATATAAGGTTGATATTTATGAAGAAGTTTTTTATCATTTTAAGTTTGATTATATTTTGTGAAACATTAACTATGAATAATCTTGCGTGTGCTCATTGTAAAATAATAGAAAAGAATGGTAAAAAGGGACTGACTTGTAAAAATACAATAGTTGCTCCTGCAGAATATGATAACATTTTGGCTACAAACTTCAAATATTTCTTTATCCTAGAAAAGAATGGTAAAAAGGGATTAGTTTATGATGATAAAATAGTTGCTCCTGCAGAATATGATAACATTTTGGCTACAAACTCCAAATATTACTTTATCATAGAAGACAATGGTAAAAAGGGACTGACTTATAAAAATAAAATAGTTGCTCCTGCAGAACATGATAACATTTTGGCTACAAACTTCGAATATTCCTTTATCATAGAAGACAATGGTAAAAAGGGTTTAGTTTATGATGATAAAATAGTTGCTCCTGCAGAATATGATAACATTTTGGCTACAAATCATTATGGTTTTTTTATCCTAGAAAAGAATGGTAAAAAGGGGCTGACTTATAAAAATAAAATAGT
>CAMEWS010000021.1 GCA_945946765.1 uncultured Clostridia bacterium | reverse complement strand
AGTCTGGAAGACTGCGGCAAGGTAAAACGCAAATGACAATTAAATAACGCGGGATACTCTGCCGACGAGAAAGATTAAGTATCTTTCGAGGAGAGGTAAGTCTGGAAGACTGCGGCAAGGTAAAACGCAAATGACAATTAAATAACGCGGGATGGAGCAGTCTGGTAGCTCGTCGGGCTCATAACCCGAAGGTCGTTGGTTCAAATCCAGCTCCCGCAACCATTTATAATAAGGCTTTTAGATTTTTTCTAAAAGTCTTTTTTAATGCGTAGCCCCCCTATTAGCCCGCCCCTCGTAATTGATAACCTGTGATTTTTATTGATTTTTGAATAATGGCAATTCTTCTTTTTGATTGTTCTCTTACAAGCAGATTGAGAAAATGTGACACATAGAATAAGAATTTTATTGTCGGATTAGTAAATCCGACCTACTGACTGACTCACGCAATAAAAAATGGTATAATTGTAACATTATTAGGATTAGTAGGTGGTTATGCACTTCGTTGGGCATTTGGGAAAGCAGATTAAGTTTGTCGCTCAATTTGAAAAATATGCTTGCGATAGCGTGTTATCTAAATTGAATAGAGATTAAATAAAGGAGAACATTAAATGGGTATAAAAAAAAGATTTTCAAAAAAAGATAAAAAAATTGTTTACGAAGTTTCATCCAAGTATAGAGGTGAAACAACGAAAGGCGAATTTTCGAACAAAAAAGATGCTGAAAAATTTTTAAAACAGCAAGAAAAAGATATTAAAGATAAAGAAAATTTTTGGTATGACGGTAAGTAGCTGGTAGGGTGCAATTTTTTGCACCGAAAATAATTTTGTAAAGTGCATTTACTAATCTATCAAAAATATTCCCACCTTTTGGAAGTTTTTATCCTTTTTCTATCCTTCCAAAATTCAAACCCTGTCGGAGTTTGAACCAAAATCAAAACATTGTTTTAGAAAAAAGGATAAATTTAAGGATAAGAAAGCGGATTGTCGGCAGAGGGCTAAAGCGATAGCGAGCCCGTTTAACGCCGACAACCAAGCAAAGATAAAAAGGATAATTTTTCTTAAATATAGGGAAGTGCCTGAAATCTAAACAACACCTAAATTGTCCCCACATTCCCATTTTTAAATTTATCCGTCAGGTTATATTGTGTAATTTTTGTGTAGTTTTTTATGTATAATTTGACTTGCAGTTTGAGGAAAAGTATCATATGAAATAAAAAATTTAGTGTCGGTTTGGTAAAACCGACCTACAAACTTATGTTAAAGTAGAAATTGTTGAAAAAACAAATTATAACTCAATAAATTAGGAGAACATATAATGGCTAAATTTGATTATAAAAGTTTTGCAGAAAATATGTCAACACAAGCTAAAGATATGTTGCCTGCTGATATTAGCAAAGAAGGAAAGACTTATACAATAAAAACTATAGAGAACTTTGTTATATTGGCAGGAGAAGCTCTGGTAAATGATAAAAGTCTTACTTTGACAGCCGAAAATCACCAAGCAATTTGCCAAATACTTGCAGAATGGATTTTTCACAAATCAATTGATTTAGCTCATTCTGAAATCCCTCAAGAAAATTGGGACCCTATTTTACAAAAAGTTGCATTTACTGTTTTTGAAATTGCAAAACAGGCTTATATTCGTGATGTTAGCCAAGAGGATATATTAGCTGCAGTCGAACATCATGTCAATAAATTATTTAAGGAATCTCTTGAAGAACTATCAAAAGATAATAAAATAACCGAAGAAGTCCAAGAAAAAGCTTTAAAAGAATCCAATATTGATAAAATGGCAAAAGAATATAATAATCCTAAAAAAGAAAACAACAAAAACTTTGTATTATATTCTATCTTAAAATTTGTTGAACCAATAATAAAAATAATAACCAATCTTTTTTTGTTCATAAAAGATGTATTAGCCCATATTATCAAATTATATCCCTTTAGGAGTTTGATGATATTATCTATATTTATTATTTTCAAATTAACATCAAAAGAAATTGCGGAAAATTTTACTTTCTCCAATTTTGAAACTTTAGTATATGCCGTATTAATTTTAGCAACTTTAAAAATAATCTTTTTAACATATAAAGATTGGGTAAATGCAGATGTACAAAATCAACTTAATCAATTAGAAGAAACTAAACGTAATATGGAAGAACTTGTTAATCCTGATAGGCAGTTTGACAGATTAGGAGTAGACATTTTATCTTTATCTGTCGGACAAGGTTTGTTACCAATTGCTGATCCTGATAATGAAGAAGGAACTCTTTTAGTTAATGTTGTAGTATTAAGACAATATTTAACAGATACATTAGGTTATATAATTCCCAATATTAGAATTATGGATACTTCGAATATGGAAAACTTCGAATACGCAATTTTTGTTCGTGGTAATAAAGTTGCAAATGGATTTGTTCAGCCTAAACATATATTAGTAGAAGAATCGGTGCTAGATAATTTAGAAGATAAATCTATTAGGGAAAATGCTATTTCACACTTGAATCCTGTTACTAATGAAGTAGCTTATTGGGTGGATAAATATACTGCAAAAGATATGGAATTAAACGGACTTGAACCGGCTGATGTTATAAAAGAACATTTGAAAAAAGTCGTTATCAAAAACGTTGATAAGATTTTAACAACTTCTGATGTGTACAAATACTTTGAACAAGCTAAAAAAACAGAGTTTGCAGAAAATATCATTAATAATCTTTTAGAACGACTTGACGTTGAAGATGTGAGAAAAATCTTTGTAAATCTGATTGAAGAAGAAGTTTCAATTCACAATATAGTTTATATTTTGGAAAAAATTAATGCTTATTCAAGAGAAAATCAAGAAATTGATTATATTTCTGAAAGAATAAGAATTGATTTAGCAGATTATGTTTCACAAAATAACGCAAATCAAGGGATTTTGCATGTAATAAAAGTTGAGGAGTCATTGGATTTAGAGCTTGAAAATAAATTATATAACGATTTGCGGGGAATACGTTTTGAACTTAAAAAAGATGAAGCAGAAAATTTATTTAATAATTTCAAAAAGATGTTGTTAGAAATTAGAGAAAAATTCGGTAACACATTGAAAATAGTTATCCTTTGTACTCCGAAAATCCGCAGAGCATTATTTAAATTTTTATCTATTAGAGGGCTTGATTGGGTGGTAATATCATACCCAGAAGTTAGTTCTACTGTCGTACTTGATATAATTGATGAAATAAAATAGGAATAGGATAATTTTAGGTGAATAAAATGTCTGAACAATATCTTTTAGATACATATTGTCTTGAAGCTCTTAGGCTATGTTGCAGAGCGTGAAAGAGAAAATATTAAGACAAGGCAAGCAGAAGGAATAGCAAGTGCAAAATCAAGAGGTGTGAAGTTTGGAAGACCCTTGCTTGATGTTCCCTCATTTATCCCCCCTTTCCCTTGAGTATATGGACGATAATTACATTTGCCAACAGTAAACATTTAGTATGTGTGCCTTACTAAAAGGCAGACCTGTTATTTCTACAAGTCTGCCTTTAATATCTTCATATTTGTAGCTTTATCATTTGAACAAACTACTCTATTTCACCCCTTTGAGCGTAATTTTTGTTTTTGGCATTTCCGGAAGCTTGTCGTTTGCTTTAATTGAATCAAAGCCGCCTTTACCAAGTGTGAATCTGAATCCTGCTTGCAAGCCTACACCGTTTCTTCCGCCGTTAGTAAAGTATGTTTGCAAGAAACCTGAGCAAATTTCACCCCAAGTTTTGCGAACACCTATACCGTATCTTACATAAGGTTTAACGCTTAATTCAGGTAAAGAAACATTGTTTGCACGGAAGTTTGTTTGGTCCATTATGTTTCCGACAACGCTAATACCTGCGTATGGTTGCCAACCGTTTTTCAAGTTACCGATAAATTTAATTCCGGGTTCAACTTGAATAGCGTGTAACGGGTCTGCGTTGATTTTAACTCCTGCCGCATTTCTATAATCAAATGTATTTACAAATGAATATGATAATTGCAAGTTAGGTTGGATAATGAATTTACCATCTGCAAGTTCAATGTTGTAACCTGTTTTGTTAGCAATACCTGCCATCAACATTGAGAAATTATCATGACCATATGCGGTATTAGCCTCTCCCGCATTAGCACCTGCGTTTAATGTAATACCGGTAAAGAAGTTGCCTTTATAAGCAACGCCTGTTAAACCAAGAGTTCCGCCATTTTGGTAAATACTGATTCCATCATAAGCCTGATGAGAGCCGTTATATCCGGCATATACGCTAAACATACCGTCCCAACCGTGACCCAAGTCATACAATTCCGAATCGGAACCGAAGAATGAACCGTAAGCAACATTAGATACTCTTGGTCCGTTTTTGAGAGGCACATTTTCAAATGAAGCATAAGGTCTAAACCATACAGCTTTGTCATCATATTGAGTTCCTAACGGAGCAAACACAAGGTTGCCGTCAGCAGCTGCGTATTTGTTTCTGAATTTTAATGCTTGACGTTGTTTTTTAGTCATCAACATGTACATATCCATGTTTCGGAAAGCTTGGTCATAAGAATTTAACTGAGTTAAATATCCGCCAAGTTGTGCGGCAACAGAGCTTGCCATAATTGCAGGGTTAAAGTCCTTATATCCGTTACCGGTAGGCGCCATTGTAAGCAGCCCTGTTTCAGAAACACTACCTTGCAAGTATCTTATCGGAGTCAACACTTTTTGTGTCTGTTCTTGTAATTCTTCCGAAATCGACAAATAATTAGGATCTACGCCCAGTGCTTCCGCCAGATTTATAGAAATGTTATTGTCCGTAGTATTGCCAAGCGTATTAATCGCTGAAATAGTTAACGGCACATTAGCGGAATCTGTACCTTCAAAATTAACGCCAGCAAAATTATCGGCAGTACCGTCAGAAAGATTTACATCAACCGCAAGATTGACACCATCTCTTAATACTATATTGTTGCCAAAAGACGAAATTGCACCGTCGATTGTATTCAAAGTTGTACTTTCACCCATTGTCAACCTTGAATTATCCAATGCACTGCCTTCAGCAAGATGGAAAGTTCCGTTTTGAACATCAATAGTTGCATTTTTAATAGCAGAACGTACAACGATTGTACCTGTATCACCGTTATTGTTTACCAGCATATCATAGCCATTACCTGAAACCCCGCCATCTAAAGTAATAGATGTACCCCCAGCGGCATTCATTGCAAGCTGTGTGTCTGCGGTGTTCATGTAAATATCACCACCATTTCGAGCAGTATTACCAGCAAAAACAACATCTTTATTTTCAGCATTAATATTTACATCTGAATAAGCTAAAATCGCACCGCCAAAATCTGCACTGTTATTTATAAAAGAAGTATCAGACAAAGTTAATTCACTCGTAGATACGATTGCACCGCCATATTTTGAACTGTTGCCTTCAAATACAGCATTGTTGATTTCACTAACAGTACCATTCATGTTGCAAATAGCACCGCCAAAAACATCGCTCTTGTTTCCGTTAAAGACTGCACCTTGAGCAATTTCCAAATTACCTGCACTATAAATTGCCCCACCGTAACCACTTGTACCTGTTGCGCTATTATCTATAAACTGTGCATTTTCCCCAATAACAAATTGGGAATTATCGTTATTAACATTTACTGCACCGCCATAAGCAGCAGTATTGCCTTCAAATACGACATTATCACCCAAACTTATCTTTGATTGACCGTTAGATGCTCCACCAACTAAAGAGATAGCACCACCGCCCCCTCCAATAGAGGTATCATTTAATGTCTTTTGAGTTTCATTCCCTACAAATTGAGCATTGTCACCTATGGTCACATTATTATTGCCGTATAAGTATATACCAGCGCCTGCGCCCGCTTTGTTACCCTCAAAGACAACATTATCTCCAATATTTATAATATTTTGTCTCGAAGCAGTACCTTCCGAGTATATAGTACCCATTTGATTCATACTGCCATCATCGACTTCTATTAGCGAAACGTTATTTTTAAAACTTACATTATCACCTATAACAAGTTTATCTGCATAGTTAGAAATTGCAGAACCCGTAATTGTTGAATGATTGTTTTCAAAATTTGAACCTGATGCAACAGTCAAATCATTAGCGTTGTAAATAGCACCGCCCTGCTTTGCAGAGTTGTTAATAAAATTGCCGCCAACAGTAGCAACTGATTTATTGTACACTGCGCCACCGTCTGAAGTTGCGGTATTCCCCGTAAAATCGCCTGTAATGTTAGCGTTTGCTCTGTTGTAAACAGCTCCGCCTTTATCACTAACAGCATTTTCATTAAAAATAGCATTTGTTACTGATAATTGATTATCATTAAACAAAGCACCGCCTGCAACAGCCGAATTTTGTTCAAACAAGGTATTATCAGATATTGTAGAAGTTCCTCTGTTGTATATAGCCCCGCCTATACTACCGAGTGCTTTATTACCTGTAAATTGAGTATCTTCTCCTATATTTAATACTGCATTTGCGGAATTTACGTTAATTGCACCTGCATAATTCGCGCTGTTACCTACAAATTTAGCACCTGAGCCTATTGTTAATTTTGGAGAGCCGTTATCAGGAGTATAAGAAACTAACGTAATCGCACCACCACCACTTATCGGTGTTGTGTCATCTATTGCAGTTTGCGTATTGTTGTTAATAAATTGTGCACCTGTACCGATTGTTACATTGTTATTTCCAAAAACATAAAGACCTGCACCACCCGCAGATTTGTTGCCTTCAAACAAAACATTGTTGCCTATTGTAACGGTTTTTTCTTGAGAAAGTGTGCCTTCTGTATATAAAGCACCCATTTCAGAAGCACCTGAATATGAATAACCATTTAGAAAAGCTGAATTGTTTTTAAATGAAACATTGTCCCCGATTATTACAGAATTCCCATAGTTTGCAATCGCCGAACCTTCAACATTTGCAAAATTGTTAGTAAAACTTGTGTTATCAGCAACGGTCAAAGAGCCTCTGTTATAAATTGCACCGCCATGAACAGCACTGTTACCGTCAAAAATCCCTGAAACCGTCAAATCTCCGGCATTGTAGAGAATTCCGCTTTTAGCATCATTGTTTATAAATTTTGTACCTGCTTCGACAATAGCCGATTCCCCAACATTAATATAGCCGACACTACCGTTTTGAGTCGGTAAGTTATTATTTTCATACGTACCGCTAAAAACTTGATCATAAGAATAAGCTTTTAAAGGTAAGGTTGCAGTCATACACAAAAGTAATGCTGCTAATAATTTACTCTTTTTCATTCTTCCCTCTTTATTTTGTTGTGTAATGTGAATATCTGCAATAAGAAACCTAAAAATTTTACTTAAAACACTAACCTAAATTGCTTAAATAATATTATATATAAAAATATCACAAAACATAAAAAGTTTAAACTTAAAACAGTAATTGTAAAGATAATGTCACACATTTAATCACTCCTAAAGCAGCAACATCAATTCAGTGTTTTACGCCCCTTTCCCTTTATAATTAAAATTCCCCTATTCATAACTCCAAAGTAATACAAGTATTTAGCACTATAAGTACGTTAATATTTTTTTACATAAAGATAATTTTTAACAATTTTTTCAAAAAAAATAACTTTATTAAACATGTAAGGAAATTGGGTTAAAACAAAATATTAGGTAGGCAAATGAGCTATTTTCAACGTAGTTCACAAATTAAAGATAACTATATCTATCCTTTTGCGACACAAACGTCAAAATCGCCGCAAACGGACAGTCCTCTTGCAAAGCAGGTTAATAATTTAATATTGCCTGACAATGATTTTGCGTTGCCTGATATTAAAAGGGAATTGTTTGATATCAAACAAATTCATCCCGATATTATCGATATTGAAAAATTAACTGAAATATATGAAAACAACCCTAAAGACTTTTTATACGAATTGGATTTTTTTGATGATAACGACAAAGAGTTTCTTAATGCTCTCATCAACAATAAGAAAGATTTAAGTGCATTTCTAAACATCTTAAACAATGAAAATTTGAATAAAGATGACATAATTGCAGCAATGAAAAAAGTAGATGAAAAGACAACAGATGGCATAGACGGTTGTGTTTCAAGAATAATGAATGTCATAAAAAAAGCTTATAAAGACGGACTATCGGAAGCAGTCGAACTTGCCAAAGGCGAAAAAGTTTATTATTCAAAACATTTATCTAATAATATGGACGAAATCCGCAAGATAAGGGAAGATTTTTCTTCGGAAGGCTTGGTGGAGTGCGCTGATTTGTTTGTTAATAATGAAGATATTAAAAATTACGGTATGCATTTCATTACAAAAGATGAAATTGCAGGTAAAAAACTGTATGACGAAAATTCTGTTTTAAAAGCCATTGAAACAATGGCACAAAACCCCAAAGATGCGGAATTATTTAGAAATAATGCATTAGAATTAGAAAATATTAAAGATGAAAACGGATATATCCGTTATAAGGGTTCAACAATTGTTGATGTAGATACAAAAATGATTGAGAACAAAGACTTGCAGTCTACAATGATGAAAACCGCTTACAAGTCTGATATGAACGATGAATATTTATTGGGAATTACCGATAATTTGGTACAAAATCCCGAAATGGATTATGCATTAAATGCCTTTTTAGACTGCAAAGATTCAAATGGCAATGACAAATTTAGTGCAAAAAACCTGTATTCACAAACTTCATACATGGTAGATAAAAAGCCTGACACCATTCAGGCATATTGCAATAATACTTTAGAATTGGCGCAACATCCGAATATAAACGGAGATGATATAGTTACGGCTGCGGAAACCGTTACAAATTATCCGCAATCAAAAGAATCTGTTTTATCCGATTTATATTCAAATTCTCAAAATTCAAGCAATAACAACCCTAATAACAATAGTGCAGTCACAACGCACAAGACAAATAGGCAACAAACAATTCCTATTCAAAACCAACAAACCACACAATATCCACAAACTCAAGACAACACGGATACACCGTCAAAAAATCCACCGGATATTGTTTCAAACCAAATGCAAAAAAGCAAAAAACAAGAAACAGCACAAAAATCTGCTACTGTATCTAATCCCATTGTAAATAAAAAAGAAAAAGATAAAGATAAACCCAAAACAAATACAAACAATAATTATTCAAAAAATACTACATCAAAACCTCATCCACAAACACTTCAAACCGAAGCCGAAACAAAAACCAAAGAAGAAATTAAAAAGGAAGAAACCAAGCAGGCAAAACAAGAAATATCTCAATATTTATACAAAAAATACGGAGCATCAAGTGATTTAATATTGAAAAAACTTGAGGAAAATCCTGCGTTCTTATCCATAATAGAAAAATACGGAAACAACAAAGCGATTATAGTTTCTTTAATTAAAAATCCTAACAGCATAACAAAAATAACAAGCATGTCTCCTTCAATTACTACAGACCAACTTGCAACATTTTTAAAATTATGTACAAATACAGAAAAAACAGACACCATCATAAAACTTATACAAAGTTTCGGACCTCAAAAAGCATTAAGACTGGCGGAAAAAGCTAATTATTCTAACAACCACAAAGATATACTTGATATTTTAGACAAAAACACTTTAAAACTGGAAAACAAAAAAGAAACAATTGAAAGCATAATTGACAACAATACAACTAAACAACCTGCATACAACACTGATTCTTTAGACTAAAAGCGGATTAAAGCTGATGGTAATCGCTGTAAACTTCGTTGTTGCTTTCTTTAAGATTTGTTTGAATTATACAGGAATATGTATTCATCGGAACAAAAATAATCAAATCATAACTTGCATTTGGTGAAAGGACTAACTCAGACACAAGTTCTTTACTATATTTTTTGTATTCCTTTTTAATTTTTTTATGAGAAAAATATTCATCAATTTTTTGAGAAGGATAAATTCCCATCATGCCTGCACCGGCAACAACAGCACCAGCTGTACCCAAAACATTAATTAAACCTTTATGGGCATTAGCAATTTTGCCTTCGCCAACATCCTCATTATAGCAATCTACGGCAATTTGACGAGGAAGTTCAACAAGATCTTTTACTGTTAAACCTGTATTTAAAAGTTTTTGAACATCTTCATTCAGGTTTTTATTAGAAGGAACAACAACCTCCACATCAGAAGTAGAAATATTTTTTAATGTCACTTGAAAAAGTCTGAAATCACTTTTTAAATCACTTTTTAAATCCAATTCAGAAGCGGTAACATTAATATGTTCAGGATTACAAGCCCACCCTGTTGTATCAATCGGAAAGGCAAACACCAAATTAATTTGAAATAATAAAATTAATATTGAAACCACAAACTTCTTCATAATAAGATTTTACTTCAAAATTTCTGTTTTGCCTAGAGTGGTTTTATACTATTGTGTTTAAAGAAAAATCAATAAAAAAACGGATGTAAAATTGTTGTTTCCATAGTAAAAAATCATTATGAACACTATTGTAACGGAGTTTATATTATGACTGATAAATTTGAATTAAACCTTTCTCATGAAGAACTTGTTAAAAGAACATCAAAAGAATGTCTGATTCCCAAAGAAATGTTAAAAGAAGATTCAAAAGAATACGCATCGCTTGCCGAAGGTGACAAAAAAGCATTAAAACATCTTGTAAAAGCGGCAAATGCAATAAATAACGTTTTTATGAAGCAAGATAACCCTGACAACCTTGCTTTTAAAAAGTTTTTGGAAGAAGAATCCGCAAAAGGCAACGAAGATGCACAAATGTCATTGAAACTTTTCACTGCACAAATAGGTATGAATGCAGTTGACTCGGAAGCCAACAAAATTTTTCTTGCAAAAAATACAAAAGAACTTCCGGGCAAAGGTTTTTATCCGACTGATTTATCAAAAGAAGAATTTCATAAAATTCTTATTGAAATGATTAACAACGGCGAAATTGAGAGCGTAAGAACAATTTTAAACCAACGCTCAATGGTTGTTCGTGACGGCGCAAAGCTTAAAGGTATTGATTACACGGAATATTTTACAGAAGAATTTTCTTACATTGCAGACGAACTTGAAGCCGCAGCCGAAGTATCCACAAATGAAGAATTCAACAAATATTTAAGATTACAGGCAATTGCTCTTTGTGAAAACAACCCCAAAAACGATGCTTATGCAGATAAAAAATGGGCGGAACTTCAAGACACACCGTTAGAATTTACCATTTCAAGAGAACAATATGCCGATGAAATGACAGGCACTGTTGTTGAAAATGAAGAATTAAACAAACTGCTTGAACAAAACAATATTGAACCAATTTCTAAAGACTCAATCGGTATACGTGTAGGTATTGTAAATAAAGAAGGTACGGAAAAACTTTTAGAAATAAAAAAATACATGCCTGTCCTCGCACAACACATGCCTTACAAAGATGAATATGAACAAAACATCTCAGAAGGCGATGATGAAAAACAAACAATGGTTGATGTTGACATTGTGACCCTAAGAGGGGACGAAGGTACATATCGAGGCGGTATTACACTTGCACAAAATCTGCCGAATAATGACAAGCCTTCATTAAAAATCGGCGGCGGCAGAAGAAACGTATATCACCGACAAATAAGAATTTCAACAAGCCCCGAAGCCAAAGAAAAAAGACAAAAACGCCTTGATGCAACTTTAGCAAAAGAATGGCATAAATACTACAACCAAGAAGCAGACCACTGGTTCACAATTGGTCATGAAAACGTTCATTCTCTCGGTCCAAAATCAGGCACGGAAGCTCTTGGCAAATACAAAAATATTATTGAGGAAAACAAAGCTGACATGGGTTCTTTAGCACTTCTTGACGTATTAACCGAACTTGGAATGTACACTGAAGAAGAAAAGAAACAAATCATTGTTACATATGCTGCTGACAATTTCTTAAAGGCTAAGCCAAACCTTTCTCAAGCACACAGAGTAAGAACAGTTATGCAGTCAAAATATTTTCTTGAAAACAAAGCAGTATGGCTGGACGAAGAAGGACATCTTCAAATTGATATGGATAAAATGGTTCCGACTGCACAAAAAATGCTATCCGAAATTATTCGTGTTCAGTTGTCAAAAGATTTTGCAACAGGAGAAAAATACGTGCTTGATAACTTTGTGTGGACGGATGAAATGGAAATTATTTCTAAAAAATTAAGAGAAATCGACAAAGCGCTAAACGGAATTTTGAAAACTCCGCTTGCAGACAAACTCGCAGCTGAATAAAAATATATCGATAACATGTGTTATCAACACAAACTAATAAATTCTTTTCCCTGATTCTTTTTCAAAGAAAAGAAAATCGTTGGTGTTGAATTTTAATGTAATTTCTTTACAAAACTGTTTTTGCGCATCTAGTTTTGCTGCACATTTTGCACCGTTAACATTAAAATAAACAATCTTTTCGCTTCCAAGCATTTCCGAAATATCGACCTCAACACTAAACTCATAATTTGAATTTAAAACATCCATTTTTTCAGGTCTGATACCGACAACAACTTCTTTTCTGTCACCCAGCAAAACCTTTTGCTCATCAGAAAGCCCAATAACAAAATCATTAAATTTAATTGTTCCGTTTTCAATATTTGCAGGAACAAAGTTCATCGAAGGCGAGCCCAAAAAACCACCGACAAATGTATTTGCAGGGCTGTAATAAATCTTTTCCGGCTCATCAACCTGTTGAATAACACCTTTATCAAGCACAACAATTCTATCACCCATTGTCAAAGCTTCCGTTTGATCATGGGTAACATAAATAAAAGTTGTTTGGAGTTTTTCGTGCAATTTTTTGATTTCTGAACGCATTTGTACACGAAGTTTTGCATCAAGGTTAGACAAAGGTTCGTCCATTAAAAACACTCTCGGGTTACGAACAATGGCACGCCCTAAAGCCACACGCTGTCTTTGTCCGCCGGAAAGCTGTTTTGGTCGTCTGTCCAACAGTTCTGTAAGCCCCAGTATTTCCGCTGCCTCTTTAACCTTTTTGTCAATTTCATCCTTTTTAAAATTTCTCATTTTTAGCGGAAATGCAATATTTTCATAAACACTCATGTGTGGATAAAGCGCATAACTTTGAAAAACAAACGCAATATCTCTGTCTTTTGGGTGTACATTATTTACACATTTGTCACCTATATAAATTTCACCGCTCGTAATATCCTCTAAACCCGCAATCATTCTCAAAATTGTAGATTTTCCGCAACCCGAAGAACCTACAAGAACCAAAAATTCCTTGTCTTTAATTTTTAAAGACACATCATTGATAATTGTTTTTGTATCATATCGTTTTACTACATTTTTTAAAATTACTTCCGCCATATACTCCCCAATTTTTAGGATATCTTATAAACCTAATCGTTCAACCGGAATAATAAAAGAAAAATTATTTCCTTTCATTGATTCCGATTCCACCCAAATTTTGCCTTTTAATAATCTTATTAAATTGTACACAATGCCAATTTCCATGGCTTTTGTAACGGACTTTTTAGCAATAAACTTATCTATATTAACATAAGGGTCAAAATAGTTGTTTAAATCACCTTCAGGTATGCCTGTACTTGTATCTGTTACACTAACCAAAAGATACGATTTTTCAGGCAATGTTTCAGACACTTTAAACCCCGTCAGTTCAAGATATTCGTTATCAGGATGACTTACAACAACCTGAATTGAACCGTTTTCAGTAGAATCAACAGCATTTTCCAACAGTATTTCCAAAGCTTTTTTCAAAACATTTTCATCAGAATAAATTGTACGTCTGCCCAGACTGTTCAAATTAAAGTTTAAAATCAATTTTTTATCATCAGCTTTAACTTTATATTGCGTAAACAGTGTTGTCATAAGGTTTACAAAATCAAAATTTTTAAATTCATATTCATACAAGCCCGATTCCAGCTTTGAATATTCAATAATACTGTTTATCAAATCCAAAAGCTGTGTAGAATTCTTATTTATAATCTTAAGATATTTTTCCTGTTTGTCGTTTACATCACCACCCAAGCCCTCTAAAATAGCCTGAGAAAAGCCATTAATTGAATGAATGGGTGAAGTCAATTCATTAGAAATTTTTGAAAGAAATGTATTCTTATTTTTAGTCAACTTATTAAGATATTCGTGCTCAAACATTAACTTGTTAAGCATTTTTTGGTTACGAGTAACATCCCTCATCGAGATTATAATTTTTTCTTCGTCATCTTCGTATTCATTTGCGCACAATTCCAAAAACAACTCCTCATCCAAATTAACTTTGGAACGCACAATTGCCGAATCATTTGACTTTGCCAAATTGCTAATTAGATTAAACCCTCCGTCAAAAAGGTCTAAAAGTTCCATATTAAAGAGTTTTTCCCCTGATATTTTAAGTACATCAAACAACTTATCATTTGCGTATAAAATTTCACCTGATTGAGAAATAACAAGCACCGCATCAGGATAACAGCTAAATGCAGTTTTATCGATTTTCTTTTTAAAAAACCAAGAAAATATATTCATTTTTACTTAAACTCCACATCAAAAAACTTCTACATAATCGAATAACTTCGACTGCTATCTTGAATAATATTAACATAATTCTAAAAAAAAATAAAAATAAAATGCGGCTGTTTATTCAATCGCCGCATAAGTCAAGAAAGGAATGGTTAGACTATTAATGTAGTTATTATTACAAGTTTTTTAAATGCGGGCAAATTTATAAACAAATGTAAAGTTTGCTATATGACATATTAAAAAGCCCCTGTAAACAGGAGCTTTTTAAATCTAATATTTTTCAAGATATTCTTCCAATTCCCAAGGAGAAACATTTGTTCTGTATCTGTCCCACTCTCTTTCTTTAGCGGTAACAAATTCATTGAAAATGTGTTCCCCGAGAGCCTTCTTAACAATTTTGCTCTTTTTCATCAATGCCAAAGCTTCGTTCAAGCTGCCGGGTAATGAATCAATATGGTTTCTTTTTCTTTCTTTTGCGGTCATTTCATAGATATTTTCTTCTGTTTGCAATGGCGGCTTAATTTGATTTTTAACCCCTTCCATTGCAACCGTCAACAATACCGCCATAACAAGGTACGGGTTGCAAGATGCATCAGGTGAACGAAGTTCAACACGTGTTGCATTACCACGTTTTGCCGGTACACGGATAAGTGCACTTCTGTTAGACAATGACCACGCAATATATACCGGAGCTTCATATCCGGGGACAAGACGTTTGTAGCTGTTTACGGTCGGGTTTGTAATAGCGGTAAAATCTTTTACATTTTCCAAAATAGCACCAATTGTATAAAGAGCTTCTTTAGACAATTGATAAGAGGAATCTTCGCTATAAAAGATATTTGTACCTTTTTTTACATCAAACAAAGAAATATTGCAGTGCATACCTGAACCGTTAATACCAAAAATCGGTTTAGGCATAAATGTTGCGTGCAAACCGAATTTGTCTGCAGAGGCTTTTACTGCATATTTAAATGTGACAATGTTATCAGCCGCAACAAGAGCATCTGAATATTTAAAATCTACTTCATGTTGACCCTTTGCAACTTCATGGTGGCTTGCTTCAATTTCAAAGCCCAATTGTTCCAAAGTATCTACAATTTGTGCTCTGATATCTTCACCCTTGTCGTCAGGACCTACATCGTAATAACCTGCAGCATCGTGTGTAAATGTTGTCGGCAAACCATTTTCATCTTTTTTAAACAGGAAAAACTCTGCTTCCGGCCCAATGTTCATAACAAGCCCCATGTCTTGAGCTTCTTTAATTACACGTTTCAAATTACATCTTGGACAGCCTTCAAACGGTGTTCCGTCAGCATTATGAATATCACAGATTATTCTGGCAACATTCCATTTGCCTTCTTTTTCTCTCCAAGGCAAAATTGCAAATGTTGAACGATCCGGATAAAAATACATATCAGATGTTTCTATACTTCTAAAACCTTTTATTGATGAACCGTCTAACATCAATTCATTGTTCAAAATTTTATCTATTTGCTTTGCAGGTACAGCCATATTTTTGACCATACCGTTAATGTCAACAAACTGTAAACGAATAAATTTTACGTGATGTACTTCAATGAGTTTTTTGATTTCTTCTTTTGATAACTCTACACCTTGTTTCGGAATGTATGCAGCCATGTGCTCTCCTTTACTTAATTCCCTTTAATAACTTTTTAATTATGATTACTTTTTATTTATTGTGCAATAATTTTTTGAAATAGAGTTAACATTAAGATATTTTAAAACATCTTATTTTCATAAAATTTAATACCTATATAAAAAAAATAAAAACAGTTTTTAAAAAAATTAAAAATTTTTTTATTAGTTTTAAAAATTTATTTTATAACAATACAAATGTTTAACACAAAATTTTTTTCTTTACAAAAAACGTTAAAGTAGAATAATTACAATGTGACCCTGTCCTTACAAGGCGCAGCCACAGTGCATGGTCGTCATGACCTTGCGATTCTGAAACAAGTTCAGAAGGACGAAAAGCAAAAAAGCTAAAGAGGAAATAAAATGAGTATATTTGAAGCAGGAATGATGGTATGTTGGGGTGCAAGCTGGCCTGTTGCCGCTTGGAAAACCTATAAATGCAAATGTGTACACGGAAAAAGTATAAGATTTTCAATGCTTATTATGACAGGGTACATACTCGGAGTAGTTCACAAACTGCTGTATTCCCACGATTGGGTAATATTTTTGTATCTTCTAAACATGCTATTTGTATTTATCGATATGGTGCTATGGTTTAAATACAGAAATAACAAAGAGCCGCAGGATAAATAAACTTTACTTTGACCTTTTAGGCTGTTAAATTCTCGTGTAGAAATTGAAGTAATAACAAAAGATGAAGAATTGTAACATATACTACAAGAATAGAACTTGTTCTTTTCCCACTATTTTACAGGCGTTAAGCACTTTCTTAACAAAAATTTACAATTCTGGATGAGCCGAAAATGATTAATTTTTAAGCTTTTGTGGAATAAAGCTAATATAGAAAATTAAAAAATTAAAAAAATTACGCAATTTTTTCTTTTCAGAGGATTTAAAAAAACGTGTATAAAAAATAATACAAATTACAAAAAGGAGTAAGTATAACATGATTAACAAACTAAGCTTCGGTAAAATCTTTAACAAAAAAGAAAATACTGAAACACCAAAAGAAAAACAAATTCCCGAAAACAGTAGTGAAAGAGAAAAAACCGTTCTGGAAAAATTCAGAGGTGCGGCAGCTGCAAGATACTTAGCAATTATGATGGGTGTTGCAGGCGCAGGTGCTATGACAAGTTGTGCTGAATCTGAAGCAATTGCAATATCAGACAATTCTCAAATTCTTGAATTCTTAAAACAAATTGCTGAAAATCAAGCAAAAACAAATGAATTATTAATGCAATTTATGTCACAAATAGATTCCAGCGACAAAGAAACAAGAGCTTTAATTCAACAAGTAATTTCACAAAACAATAAAATAACAAGTATTTTAACAGGTATTGCAAGCGATGTATCAGAAATTAAAAATGCTGTATTCAAAATCGCTAATTTAATGCAAGAATCAAACAAAAATGATCAAGAATTGCTCAATAAAATTGATATAATTATTAACAGTAACGCTTCTGATTCTGAAAAATTACAAAAGTTAATTGACTTAAACACTGAACAAAACAGTTGGTTAATCAACATTTCTACATTAATTGGAAATTTAAAAACCAACGACCCCGAATTATCAAATACTATCAAAGCTTGGTTTGAACAATATCAAAATGATATGGGTGAATTTAAAAACAATGATAAAGACCATACATTGTTAATGCAAATGATTTTCAAAGCAATTCAAGAAGGCAACGGAATTGACAAAGAAATTCTTGACGCTGTAAAAGACATTCAAAACAGCCAAGCATCTGATTCCGAAAAACTTGCCGATATCATTGACTTCCTTGCCGGTATTGATAACAAACTTGGTGATATCTTAGATGAAATCAAAAACATCGCCACTAAATTAGATGTAATGATTGATCAAAATGATAAGAAAAATGATGAAATTCTCAATAACTTAATTGATATCAAAAACAACACAGGCAATATTGATGCCAAAATGGATCAAATTATTAAAAATCAAGAAGAAAATAACAAACTTGTCCTTAATATCAACCAAAACACAGATGAAATTCTTGCTCAATTAAAACAAATCAACGGTAAGACGATTACACTTGATGAATTACGAGACATGCTCGGACCTATGTTCGGCGATGTAATTCAAGAATTAACAATCATCGACGGAAATCAAATTTCTAAAGATGAACTTGCAGAAATCCTTGAACAACACAAAGTTGATTTAACAAAAACAAACAGCTTGATTGAAAACTTAACAGCAGTTGTTAAAAACCTCAACCTTGGTTCAGGCGGAATCAGCCCTGAAGACTTAGCAGCAATTGTTAATGCTATCAATGACTTCAAAAATGAATACAAAGCAGGTAATGAAGCTCAATTGAAAGCTTATCAAGATATTATGGCGGAAATTGCTAAACTCAATAATGGTGTACAAGCTATTGGTACAACATTGACTGAGTTGAATACAAACTTCAAAGCCTTTGCTAAAAACGCAGGTACATTTGGTGATGCAGCTCTTGACGAATTAAGAAAATTAAGAGAAGGTCAAACAACTCAAACTGTAGCAATGGAAAACTACTTTGCAAAAGCTAACGAGTACATGGTTCAAGCTCAACAAGCAAGAAACCAACAAATCGCATTGTTACAAGCTATTGTTGATAAAGAAACAGGTGGAAACGGCGGCATTACAGCTGATGAATTAAGAGAAATCTTAAGCGAATACGGTGCAAATCCGAACGATTACACTGACCTCTTACAAGAAATCAGCAGCAAAATCGGTAAAGTTATTACAAGTGATGATTTACAAAACTTCTTCATCAAAACTCAACCTGATTTGACTAAAACTAACGCATTGATTGAAACCTTAATTGATGTATTGAAAAACAAAAACTTTAGCATCACAGGTGATGTAAACCTCAACCTTTCACAAGTTGAAAGCCAATTAGATGAAATCTTCCGTTTCCTTGCAAACGGTACATCACCATCTCAAGACCAAATCAATGTATTGATTAACCTTGTACAACAACTTGTTAATTCACAAAATGGCGGCGGAGCAACAGCTTTCCATGCACCTGCACACTCAAATGATTATGACCCAAACTCTATAAGCGTTGAAGATTACATGCTTTGGAATGCTGCTCAAATTGCAAGTGAAAGATATAACGCATAAATTTATCGATAACATATATTTCTAAGCCTTCGCAAAGCGAAGGCTTTTTTTTGGGGCAATTAAAACAAAAAACTTCCAACTAACCGTTTCCCTAAACTTATTTAACAAAAGAAACGACAAAACCAAAGGTGATGACTGTGCCTCCCATCCTTATAATGCGAAACCGCAGTGCAGTGTAGCCATGTCCTTGCGATTCCGAGGGAAACCGGACATTTTTCACAAAATCAAAGATTTTGGGAAGAGCAGTCAAACAATTTCGAAATGACGTTAAGTTTTAAGATTACACACACGACTTTCGTACTCGGCAAACCTCTGCAAACGAAATTCATTTAAACAGCTATTGCAATACTTTAATACCTAACTCCAATTACTAACCCCATACTAACCAACACAAAGTATCAAATTACACCCTAATCACTAAACAAGCAAATACTATCTCGACACATTCAATACAACAAAAAGGCTTTGAGCAACTCAAAGCCTTTTTAAAGTTTATTAATTATTATAATTAATTACCAAGTGCCCATCTTAAACCAACAGTAAACGCAATACCGTTTCTTCCGCCGTTTCTGAGCATTGCTTGACCAAATCCGGTAAATCTGTCGCCATATCTTTTTTGGATACCGGCACCGTATTCAACAAACGGTTTTACGGCTAATTGTGTTAATGCAACATCATTTGCATAGAACTTAGTCTTATCCATAATATTCCAAGTCATATTAACACCAAGATATGGTTGCCAACCGTTTTTAAGATTACCGATAAGTCTTAATCCCGGAATGATTTCAATTGCATTCAACGGATCTTGAGTAACTCTAACACCTGCACCGTTTGTATAATCAAAAACGTTTACAAATGTATAACTCATCATGTAACTTGGTTGGATAACAAACTTGTTGTTAAACAAGCCCCAGTTATATCCTGATTTCCAAGCTGCACCTGTCATCAAAATCGGGAAGTTTTCACTACCAAATGCGTGAGATGATTGAGCAGCACTTGCACCTACGTTAGCAGTAACACCTGTCCAGAAGTTACCTTTATACGCTGTTGCAACACCGCCTATTGAACCACCATTTTGCCAAATGCTGTTGCCGTTATATGCTTGGTGAGAACCATGATAAGCACCAAAGAAGGAGAAGTTTCCATCCCATCCATGACCAAGATCAATAATATCAGATTCACCGCCAATTAATGAACCATAAAATACGTTAGAAACTCTGGGACCGTTTTTAAGCGGTACATTTTCAAAGTTTGCAAACGGTCTTAAGTACCAACCGTCACGTTCTTCAGGAACAATATTCGGTGCATAAACGCCTCTGTGATAAGGTGCTGCACTTGCATATTTGTTTCTCATTTTCCAAGCCATACGTTGCTCAGGAGTCATTAATGTAACCATATCCATATTGGCAAATGATTGTCTATAGATATTATCCATTAACAAGAACACAGCTTGAGCCGCAACAGGACCTGTGATAATAGAATCGGAGTTGCCAATTCTAGAAAATTGGAAATATTCTCCCGGATCCATTGCCCCTGCAGGACCACCCGTAGGCACGGTCACTTGAGTAACCTTATATTTATTAATAGGAGCTTCTACAATATTAGCACCTTGACCGAGTTGGACATGTCCAATTAACGGATCAGAGTTAGTAAATAAAATTGTTGTATTCGGATTTGTAGCTTCTGAAACCGATTTCATACCCGAAACTATCAAATTAGCGTCAGGATTTACTGTAACAGTACCTAAGTTACCATCCAACAATGAATCCATTGAAGGAACTCCGCCAGTGTATCTACCGCCCAAATCTACGTCTAATTTAATATTAGTATTGCCCAATAGATTCAACTCTTGAACAACTAATTGATTTGGTCCAAACTCATTGTTTAACAAATCAAGAGTACCACCGTACAAACTCAATTTGTTATTAGAATCAGCTCTATCTGTAGAACCTAAACTTTTGTCATGGTCAAAAGCAAGCGTACCATTATGTAATGAAATTGAAGAGTTTCTAATAACAGCATCGCCAACTACTCTTACCGTACCGGTAGAAGTATGTGTAACGCTATTTGCATCTACATAATCATTATTGATGTGGATTTCAGCACCATTGCCGGTTAAATCCGAATAAATATTTAAGCTTTTGCCTGCAGCTGCTTGTAAACTACCTGAAGCGGTAGAAGCAAAAGAAATTGTATCAGTACCATTAGCCAAACTGTTTTCGTCACCGATATTCATGTCTTTATTATGTGCACGCAATATTGTTTCAGAAGTGTTAGCACCATATACGGCACCGCCATTTGTGGTTGTATTTGCTTTGTTATTAACAAAATCACTGTCTAAAACAACAACTTTACCACTATCATTATAAATAGCACCACCAGCAGCAGCTTGGTTTCCTGTAAACAATGAATTAGAAACGGTTGTTACTGCATTTTCACTACCGGCTTGTGTATTTTGTCTAATATTATAAATGGCACCACCATTGTTGGTTTTTAAGTTTCCTGCCAAAGATGACATACCATTATTTTTAAATACGGCATAATTTATATTTGTGACACCTGCGTTTTGAATAGCACCACCATTTTGTGCAGCGTTGTTTTCAAAAACGACTTTGTTATTTTCGGTACCGAGAACATTTACAATACCATCATGATTTCCTTCAGACACAATATTGGCAGAAGCATTTAATATTGCTCCACCGCCTGAAGTAAGAGAAGTTATCGTACCTGTATCAGCAACAGTTGCACTTAAGTTGTCTTTAAATACAGTACCTTCATTGATATTTACAATGTTATAATGATAGTTTTCAGAACCTTTGTTGTATATAGCACCACCACCTGCTTGAGCAATGTTTCCTGAGAACGTTGTATTATCAATTGTCAAAACAACATCACTGTCTTGGGTAATAGCACCTGTTCCCAATGATGTTGCAAGTGAATTGGCAATAGCACCACCCATATCAGAAGCAGAGTTGTTTGTAAAATTCGATTGAGAGATTGACATTGTTGAAGCGTTAACAATTGCACCACCTTGAGCACCTGAATTTTGTACTCCATCAACAACACCGGCTTTGTTAGAGATAAAAGATGAATTTAAAATTTGCGCTTTACCTTTAACATTTGCAATAGCACCACCAAAGTTTCTTGCAGTGTTATTGCTAAAGTTTGAATCAGTAACAGTTAAGGCAACACCATTTTCAACCGATTGGCTGCTAAATATGGCACCACCAATACCGCCTTGAACACCTGTAATGCCGTGATCGGGATCTGCAGTAATTTCCGTAGAAACGTTATTATTAAAGTCATAATTCCTGATTGACAATGTACCATTGTTTGATATAGCACCACCATAACCGACTGCTCTGTTGTTAGAAACTGAAACGCTATTCACATTGTCTACGGAAGAACCTGTCAAGCTTAAAGTCCCTGAGTTTTGAATAGCACCGCCATTAACACCGGAAACGCTACCACCTGTAAAATTAACATTGGTAACATTTGTAATATTATCGGGACTTGCATCAGAACCGTTTTTTAATATATTCCCTGTTCCACCGGCATTAAATGTAGCATAATTTCCGCCGGATGCCGTACCGGAAATTGTAACCATACTTGGAACAGGAGGAGTTGTTAAATTCAATGGTGTTCCGCCTGTATTGTATGTATTTGCACCACTAACAGTAACAGTTCCTGTATTTGCCTCAGTTTGCACTTCAGACCAATCTGTTGCAGCAAATGCGACACCTGTACCCAGCATAAGAACAGCTAACGAAGCAATGGCATACTTTCTCAATGACTTAACTTTTGTCTTTCTCATAATTTCTTATTCCACTTTTCTATTAAATTAATAAAATATCATATATAAATAATGAAAATATCTTAATTATAATCTTCGCACAAAAAGTAAAAAAAAATAAATAATTTATAACATAATATTACAAAACGTTATTGTAAAATATTTTATAAAATATGAAACAAATAAAAATAAGCCAAATATATTAATTATTTATAATAATTTGAAAAAGATAACTATATATTACCAATTCCAATTTCTGCAATAACATCTTTAAAATTTTTAGAAAGGACTTCCGCAAAAACCATAGGATCAATTTGCGTAACAACTACAGCCAATAATTCATCAGGCAATTCATTTACCATTTTCATTAAATCATCGGGCTCCAACTTGTCCATACATTTTACAATATCACCCTTATCCAACTGCTTCAACGGGAACGTCAATGCATTCTTTGAAAATTCTGTTAGCAAATCATTGTCTTCTTTAGTCAAATTAAGAATCAATGCTTGTTTATCTTCTCGTTCAAAGTATTGCAACGCTTTCTTAAACTGTTCGGGTTTAAGCTGTTCCATCCATTTTGCAACATGTTCGGCACTCCAATTGTTATCTTGTTGGATTTTCCCTTCTTCTTTAAACATATATTTTTCAACCATTTTGTTAAGCTTATCAGGGTCCATAGTTTTAACAAAATCAAGAATTTTGTTTTTATCCAGTTTGTCTGAATCAAAGAACTTATTTAATTCTTTTTCAGGTATCATTTTAAGAAACTGTTCAATTGAAAATGCCTGAAAGACGATTGAACATATTTTATTTTTTGGCAAATTATATATAAGGTTTAAAATTTTTGTTTTTGTAAAAAACATCAAGCCCATTTGTAAATCTTCCGGCTCTAAAAAATTGACGAGATACTCTAAATCACTCGAATTCATCTGAGACAAAATAGCAAAACGGTTCTTTGCATTACCAAGTTTAAATAATTTTACAAGCTCTTTCGGATCATTTACCACATTTTGCTGAAATTTTTCCGCCTGTGGATTTCCTTGAGCAGCTTCGGCTTCCATTATTTCATCAATACTTTTGGTCGCATATTGATTTAAACGTTGAGTGCCAATCTCAAAGTTTTTTGTCAGATAGCTTAAATCAATATCAAGTCTTATCATGTCGGAAACCTTATCTTGTAAACAAATCTATCTTTATTTAACATCATCTCAACTTTACTCAATATCCGTAAATTCTACAAAATATTAAATAAGTTTGGAATAACTGCTAATTAAAAATATCCGAATTTGCCAAAACTCTATATTATAATAAACGGTTTTTTTTCAAGAAACTTTATAGCCTAAAGGCATAATGTAACATTTCTTAATCTTTCTGCTCCCAAAAAGCAATTTTTATTGAAGTATATACTTTATATATACAAGAGAGTAAAAACCAACCGTTTAGTTAATTATGTTTTAAGAAAAGAGAGTGTACTATGGCTATTGAATTCGGAATGTTACAATCAATTAAAGCAAAAAGTCTTAATGCTTCAGGCCCTAAAGCTGCACAATTAAGACAAAATATCGCAAAAGCTGAAGATATATTTACACAAGCAAAAAACACTGAATCACAAATTGCGCAAGCTGAGGGCAATGGAGGCGAAACAGGCTCGACAACTGTTGCCGCATTTGGACAAACATCAATGAGTGTAGAAGATTTACAAGCACAATTAGCACAATATGAAACAGAATTCAAAAATCTTTATGCAACAATAAACAATCAACCTGCTGAACAACAACCTCAAGCCGGTGAAAACGAAGACGATAAAAACAAGGTTAAACCAAAAGAATTTGGCGGTTTAATGGCATAATAAATTACCAAAAAAAAGACCTCTCATTTCGAGAGGTCTTTTTTTTATGAAATTTTCTTGGGGGCCGCAATATTATCTCTGACTTTTGATGCAACATAAACTGCCAAACCTGTACCAACAGCAACTCCTAAATATGTTAGCCAAGCTTTACCATTCAATTTATTTAAAGTTCTAAATTGTTCGGGGGAAAGCAAACCTTTAGCCAACTTTGCACCTTTGATACTTGCCAAACCTTCTTCTGCCAACGATGGTACCATACCAAGAAAAGCTAACTTGCCGCAATTATTTTTAATAAAAGTTGTTGTTTTATCCCAAGCACCTTGCGGTTTTTCACCTTCAACTTTTTTGCGTTTAAACAACGCTGTAAATAAAGCAGCAGCAGCCAATATTGCCCCCGGACCGCTAAGCTTGGTTAATACTTTACCTACACCGGGCGTAAATTTATTCAAGGCATGCCCCATCTCATGAAACGCAGCCCAACCGATTTTTTCTTTGTTTACAATTATAGCTTTTGCCCGAGGGACAAAACAAGCATTCGCCCCCCTACTCATTATTGCAGCTTTAGAGTGCAATCCTTTTAACATAATATTTTTTAATGCAGGCACTTTATCCAACCATTTGGGTAAAGCTTTGTTTATCGTTTCTTTTACAAGTTCCGTATTAGCTCCGGTAGCTTCAATAAATTTTACATCTTTATTTACCAAACCTGATTTTGCAAAAGCTATATCAATTGCCTGAGATAAATTTGAACCTTTAAACACTGCAACATCTTTTTTTCTGTTACTGATAGGAATTCGTGATAACGTTTTTGCTGTTTGCAAAGCAGCTCCGCCTGAAATATTACCGAGCAAAACACCAGCGATAACCTTACCTTTATCAGCTTTTTGGTATTTAGACCCGTCTTGAGTAACAATTATATTTTTAGGATTCACACTTACGGACATAAAAAACTTCCTTTCACTTACATTAAAACAAAACGAAAAAAAAATTGCGTTTTTATTACAAAGTTTTTACAAAACCTATACAGTCGGGTAATAAAAAACAGGATAACAAGGTAATTGTTAACATAAAAAGTTTTATATTAAATATAATTAATAAATCTTTTTCATACTTCCAACTATTCTTAATTCCAGACTGCGAATTTTACCGGTATCCCACAAGGACACCCTGCCTGAAGTTTTCTTCTCGGCTGTAAAATTCGGCACGGGCTTTATCTTGGTAAAGCCCTTTTTATTACTTAAAAAACAAGATAATATCTGACATAAATTGTAAAAAAAACACAAATATAAACCAAAATTAAAAATAAAACATTCAGTATTGTTAAATATTTAAAGTGTATAACTTTAAATATTTTTGTGTTTGTAAAATACAAAAGCAACAAAAACGGTAACGCAATAGGAATAAAGTACCTTCCCTGTAATCCGTAAAAAAGCCCCGTATAATAAGGTTTTACCCAAGAAACATAAACAGTTGTGCAAATAAATACAAAATTTAATATAACCCACAATAATATAAAAAATTTCTGCCAATTTAAGAATGCCACATTATTTATGTCTTCATCAGATTTAAGGAATATATTTCCTGCGAACAAAAACAAATACAAATAGTAGACAAAAGGATAAGGAAATAATAAAAGATTTACCCAGCCCAATATCCCAATAAAAGAATACACCAATAATTTTAAAGAATGAACGATTGTATACAAAATAGTTTTTGCATAAATTAGAGGATGCATAAGTATAAATTTAGTTTGAACAGAAGGATTTGCCTCCTGCATAGGGACAAATATTGAATATGCAAATTTTGACCATAAAACAGAAACTAATAAAGAAGTTAATAAAAGAGCAGTTAGTTTTATATTTGCTTTTACACCAAATTTTTCTTTAGGAATAAACAACACAAATAACGAGAGCAAAAAGCTCTGTTTTATTAACGATAAAGCAATTGCACAAGCAAAAAGAATTGCATATTGTTTATTGGTAATAACATTTTTTTGAAAACAATATTGAAAAATTTTAGCAACAAAAAATATACTGACAGAAATCAATACCCCGTCAGCCGAACCTGATGCCACTAAAAATAAACTCATTGGCATTAATAGCACTAACAATGCTAAATTCTTAGCAAATGGCATTGATTTTATTGAATAAAAGCCAAAAATCAAATAAAACAACAGCAAACTCAACTTTGCACAAATC
>CAMEWS010000020.1 GCA_945946765.1 uncultured Clostridia bacterium | reverse complement strand
TACACCGATTCAACAGTACAGAGGAGTCTTTTTACAATACAAAAAATTGAAAGGAGAAATTTATGGAGGAAAAAATTAAAAGTCTTCTTGAACAGGTAGGACGACCGTATCAAATGTACAATGAAGACGGCACTTATCAAGGATGTTTTTATCCTGTACAGTTTTTGTATCCTAAGGCAAAGAGATACAAATTATTGGTTAAAAATCCCGAAAAAAATTATGCTTACGGGATAAACAAACTGAAAAAACATTGTAAAGAAATAGGAGTAAATGATTTGCAAGCCGGAGATATAATTGCAACAAGATTTAAAGATGAGCTGCATGTTGCTGTATATCTTGATTTTGGCAAAATTATTCATGTTTTCAGGAATCATAATTTACAAATAGGGAGATTGAAAATGTTTAAAGAATTTCAATCTTATAGGGTGATATAATGGCGGTATTTACAGCAATAGCAACAGCTTTACTTGGTTCGACTCTTGCAAATACAATTGCATTTACTATAGGTGCGTCAGCAATTACGTATGGGGCAATGTTGGCTGCATCTTTGCAGTTTGCTTTTACAATATTTGGCGGAGTTGCTCTTTCTGCCATTTTGAATAAAGTTACTGCTAAGGATTTCGCTTCAGCTTCACCAACATACGGCAACGGAATTATTCAAACTCAAACAGACCAAAACTTGCCGATACCTATGCTTTACGGTACTTGCAAACTTGCAGGAAATCGTATTTGGCAAGACGAAAATTCTGCTGCTACTGTCAGAAGAATTGTTGCTTTTGCCGAAGGTGAGATTTGCGGGTATTCTGACATAAGATTAAACAATATACCCAAAAATGACATTGCAGGTATAAGTATTAAAGAGTATTACGGTACGGCAGAACAAGAAGTGGACGGCATAATTGCAGGCGCAAATCAGAGTGAACGGGCTGAAAAAGTGGGCTCGTTAAAAAATGTGGCGTATCTTGCAGTCAGCGTACCTCGAAGTTCAAAAATTGATGTAAACTACAACCTTACGGCTGTTGTTAAGGGGCGAAAAATTAGAGTTTACAAAAATATTTATGAGTATGAAATTAAATATTCCGAAAATCCGGCATGGGTCATGTTTGATTTTTTGACATGCTACAACGGTTTGGGTTTGTGTATCAACAATTATGGCGTTATTAGTGAAAAGCTTGTAAATGAACTTTTTGATTTGGAAAGTTTTATTGAAGCTGCCGCATATTGTGATGAATTGATTGATTACAAGCATACAGACGAGAATGGTAATGAAGTTGTGGATAAAGTTCCTCGTTTTACGTTTAACATGATATTTGACTCTCAAACCAGCGCACGTACGCTTATTGACGAAATCTACCGCTCGTGTCGAGGCGGGTTGTTTGTCAAAAACGGGAAGTTACAGTTTAAGATAGATAAGGCGGAACCTGTCAGTCGTATTTTTACGGAAGAAGATATTATAAAAGGTTCTGAAACTTTTGAAGCTATTCCAAAAGAAGAACATTATGACATCTTAAAATGTACTTATATTTCACCCGAACATGAATGGCAAAAGGTTGAGGCAACGGCTGAATTGCCTGAATATCGTAGCGGTGTGCCGATTGAACACAGTGTGAATATTTACAGTTGCACAAGCTTTAATCAGGCATCACGTTTGGCTTGGTATTATGTCAATTCAAAAAGATTACAGCCTTATTTTGGCAGCTTTAAGACCGATTACAAAGGTTATGACCTTGAAGTTGGCGATGTTATTATGATTGACAGTTTGTTAATGGGGTTAAAACGTTATGCGGTAAAAGTCACATCTGTTATTGATGATGGCGCCGGAGTTTTTACCATAAATTGGCGGACTTATGATGACAGGTTGTATTCTGATGAGTTGGGCAGTAAAGAGCCTAAGGTTCTTGTTGGCAATTTGGATGATATTGCCGGTTTCCCTGACGATGTATCAAATTTTAATGTTGTTCAAACGAATAACATTTTTAATTTTGTATGGAGCCCTAACACAAATGTTATTGATACATATGAGATTAGAGTGGGTAACAGTTGGGAAACAGGTACTGTTGTAAAATCAGGAATAAGAGAAACAAGGTATTCGTACGAAATTCCGACAAGCGGTTTGTATCGGTTTTGGATAAAAGCTTTTAACGGTTACAATTATTCGGAACACGCTACGCTTGATTTTATTTCGGTGGACAGTGTACCCAGTTTAAATGAAATTGTCAAAATTGATGTGCTTTCCGATATGCAAGGTGTTTTTGATGACAATTTAAGAGTTTATCATAATACCCTTAAATTAAAAGAAAATGGCACTATGTGGCATAACACCAATGACAATTGGGGTTATGGTGAAACTTATTATCAGGAATCCAACAGGTGGGGGGCTGCTGTTATAAACAGCGGTACCTACGAAAGTCAGGTTTATGACATTGGCGCTGTTTTAAAAAGTATTGTTACTTTTGATTACAACTACACTTCTGCGGATATGCAAAATAATGTGTATTTGGAATGGGCATTTTCTGACGACAATGTTAATTTTACTCCGTGGACAATTGTGAATACGGGTGTTTACAAGTTTAGGTATTGTAAATTTAGAGTAACACTCAATTCTTACAACAATGTTCAGGTGGTATTAACCAATTTTGTTGTCAATGTCGATGTTCCCGATAAAGACTTAAATCTAGATTTGGAAATAACGGATACACAGGGCTTGACGGTGGAATATGATTTTATAAAGCCGCCTTCAATTGTTGCAACGGTGAATGATAACAACGATGCATACATTGTTGTTGCGCAAAAAACAGAAAAATTTGCCCGTATTGTCGCTTATACGAATTCAGGTGAGCTTACGACCTGTAAGTTTAGCATGAGGGCAAAAGGTTATTAAAAATAGAAAGAGGTTTATACATTATGACTAACGATGAATATACTTGGACGGATAACCCCACTGTAAGCGGGGTTTCTGTTTGTAATACGGATGTATTGAATGATTGTTTAATGCATTTGAAATATGACCATAAAGGTAACGGTTCAGGATTAAATTTGTTTGATGTGATTGAAAAAGACCACATTTTATCAACGGAAGAATCCAAAGGTTTTGCACCTTTAGGCACTTATGTTTATAAAGAGCCTGCATCAAGTAGCAGGTACGGATACCCTGACTTTTACGCAAAATGTATGGAGGAAAAGGCTGACGGTTTAGAAGTAGAGATTCAACTCGAAGAAAACACAATTACCGTTTATAAAAATATGAACGGGCATATATTTTATAATATAGCTGACAAAGATGTTGTTGATTTGTATTATATTCACACCGGAGCTTGTTGGATGTACGGTATTGACGAAGAAAATGAAAGAATTTTCCTTCCGAGAAACGATTGGTTTACCATGAGCGGTAAATCTGATGAGGTCGGTGAGTTTGTTGAAGCAGGATTGCCGAATATTAAAGATAATGGATATTTATCTATAAATGGTAGTTCATCGACACTTGGTGACAATTTATATCCATACGATGGTCACGTTTGGAGTAGTAGTAACGCAAAAGATGTACATTTTGTTTTTGACGCTTCAAAAGCTAGTCCTATCTACGGCAAATCCGACACAGTTCAACCGCCTGCCGTTAAAAAAATATTGTATATGGTTGTCGGCAACACCGAAGTAACTTCATCAATCACAAACGTAACAGAAATTACGACAAGTGAAAACGATACTATTCCTTTATTTACGGCACAGTACTTTGATTTTACACCTAACAATCCCAGTTGGTTAAAAGCAGGAACTCAACAAAACAGCGGCGGAATTTATACCACTGCATACAACACGTTAGTAAATTGTTTAACAGACAATATTTATAATATCAAAGTTGTTGACACAGCCAATATGACATCAGGTGTTGATTATTCCGAATTTTGGAAGGTTGACCAGTTAAATATGACATTTACTGCCCCGACATCAGGTATTATCGCAGAAGAAAGTACAACAGCACAACTTTATTTCAAAGTAGCCAATGCGGTACAAAATTTGGAATTGTTGGATGTTGGTGAGGTGCTTGAAGCATTAACACTAAAAACTGATAAAGTTCAAGCAGCTAATTCAAGTATGCCGTCAAATAAATATGTTGACTTGACTCTAGGTGCATCAGGTTCAGAATATACAGCTCCTGCAAATGGATATTTTTCTTGGTCAGGTTTGTTAAAAGGTTCGGTTGCTTATTTTGTACTTTATAATAAAACCACAAGGTTAGGTACACAATCATATAGTAGTTACAACGCAGATACAGGTGTAATAGGTTCTTGTTTTGTACCTGTAAGTAAGGGTGATGTTGTCGTTAATAAGAATTACGCAAGTACGTCATTAACAACAAACTATTTTAGATTTATCTACGCAGAAGGTGAGGTATAACAATGTTTTATATTGAAAAAGAAGAAAAGATAATTTTATTTGATGAAGATAAACAAAAGTTACAGGATACAATTGCTTTTATGCCGCAGTACAAAGGTTTAAAGATTTTTGAAACAGAAAGACCGATAGTAAATTTTGAGTTTGCCGATACAACTGAATATATAGAAAAACAATTGAATGATGCAAAAAAGCAAAAGCTATTAGAAAATGCTCAAAAGCGTGATGAACGTCTTAATGTAGGTGTGTATTATAAAAACATTTTGTTTGATTCCGATGTTGATCAAAAAACAAATCTTCAATTTATTGCAGCAACTTTAGGTGATGATGAAACTATTGTGTGGAATGGCAAAAACAATGAGCCCTTAGAGTGTACAAAGGCAGATATTTTAGCTCTTGGTGCGGAAATTGCAAAGTTAACAATGGCAATTTGGGGTCAAGGAGGATTAAATCTTACTTATATTAATGCGATAAATTCGGCTCAAACTATTGAAGAACTTGAAGCTGTTAATATTGAGTATCCTATGGAGATAAATGAAGAAAGTGGGGCAGAAAATGAATAAAATTGTTGAAACAGTTTTAAAGTATTTAGGGCAGTCCAGTACATACAAAGGACTGTTTTCCGTATTTGCGGCATTCGGGCTTATATTAAAGCCCGAACTGGCTGATGCAATTGTGGCTTGTGCGCTTGGGATAATCGGATTGATAAACGTAATTATTGATGAACAGTCTGTTAAAAAGGAGCAGGTATAATGTTTGTGTCTTTTTTTTCGGATTTAATGAATTTATTTTCAAAATTGTTTGAGTGGAAAGCGGTTGAGGTTGAAAATCAATCAGTGACAGACGTAATAGAAGACAAGCGAGATTATAAAAAAGCAGTTGATATTGCGGAAAAAATAATTGATATAGCTCAAAACTACAAGGCGATGATGACTTTTTCTCATCGCCTTAAGTTTAGGCATTTGGTAGAAGATTTTAAAAAATACAATTAGGAGGTGAAATCTGTGGAAAAATTTATTGAGTATGCGCCTTTAATACTTGTTATTATCATATTTTTTATTCAATACAAAATTTTTGTTACGCCTCAACAGTTGACGGAATTGAAGTCTGATTTGATTGAGTATATTTCAGAACATTATGTTTCCGAAAAAACTTACAGAGATAACAATATAAATTTGGAAAACAGAATCGACAGGATTGATAAAAATATCAATGATGTCAGAACTTTGTTAATAAGCATAATTCAGTGGCGAGGAAATCCTGACAATTGAATGGAGGTTTAAAATGGATGAATTGTTTAAGAAGGCGCTTAAATTTGTGCTCAAGTGGGAAGGCGGATATGTTAACAACCCGAACGATAAAGGCGGTGCAACCAACAAAGGCATTACGCAATACACGTATAATACATGGCTTAAATCGTGCGGGTTGGCGGCTAAAGATGTTAAATACATTACTATGGATGAGGTTGAGCAAATATACTACAAAAACTATTGGCTCAAGGCGGGATGTGACAAGATGTCCGCAAAATTTGCGTTTTTGGCTTTTGACACAGCTGTCAATATGGGTTTAGCTCGTGTTAATCAGTTTTTAAGAGCTGCACAGTGGAAGCATATTGAAAAATTTATTGCGGCACGTGAGACAAAATATAGAGAATTTGCACAGTACGGCAATCAAAAAATATTTTTAAAAGGCTGGTTAAACAGGTTGCGGGCATTGGAAAAAGAAATTGCAGCTATTTAGGAATAGAGGAATATGTGCCCTACTTGTTGTGGCTGCAATAACCATATCCATAAAATTATTACAGCGCCCACTAACATACAGATGCTGCGGGAAACCGGACAAAGGGAACGTAAGAACCGAAGGTGATGGTTGTGACCCTGTCCTTACAAGGCGCAGCCGCAGTACCATTGTTTGAGTTGTTGTGTCTATAAAAAAGCATTTAAGGTAAAATATGTTTATGAAAAAACTGTTTTTAATATTCATATCATTAATATTTTTATCCTGTGATTACTCAATTGCACAGACAACCATGCACCCTATTGATAAAGCAGAACAAGACTGTATATCAAAAACTGCCGATACACAGGTAATGAATCAGTGTAGTGTTACTGCTCAAAATGCGTGGGAAAAGGAGATAAAAAAGTCTTTGTCAGAGTTAAAATCTGTTTTGGACAAAGAAAGCTATAAGAGTTTGATGAATTCTCAAAATTCTTGGGAAAAATACAAAATTGATGAATATAATTACATCGACAAAATTCTTGAAAATAAACAGGGTACAATGTATTTGAATGTAAATAAAGGTTTAAAAGTTGATATAGTTAAACAAAGAGCTTTGAAACTTCAAGAATATTTAAACACAGTAAACGATTAACATATTTTGCCTTGGTTTTAGTTACAACTTAAATTAAGGAGAAAATTATGCCAAATTTATACATTAAATTGGGCTAAAAATATATAAAAGTCCCAAAATTAAAGAAATTATCGAAACAATTAATCCTAAAATGAAAACTATGAAATGAATTTTTTTTAGTTTGTCTGTTATTTTTTCAAATTTTGGTTCTGTGTTTTTGAATTTATAAATTAAAAATTCTATAAATACACATGGTAAAACAGCAATTTCTATCAGTGTATTGATAAAAAGATACATGGCACCAAAAGACATTAAACCGAATATTCCGTATGGCGCGTCTTCACCTGATGTTTTGTCGTACGCTGTTATATCAGGATACAAATAAAAAATAATAATCAAGAATAAAACAAGACAAATTAATCCCAAAAAGGATAAAAAATTCAATGTAATATACTTTTCAAAGTTTTTCATGAAACGGATTTTATCACAAAATAGAAAGGAACAAAAATGTCAAAAAATAAAACTAATATAGTTAGACAATCTTACAACAATTATATTTATAAACAAACAAAAAAATATCAGAAAAAATATGGCTTTGAAATTGGCAAAGGTTCACACGATGCATGGAACAACGAATCTGACGCATTCAAACACACATTTATGAGTGCAGATATGGCATTAAAAACCAATGTAGGAATTAGTAAATATAAAGGTGATGAACATGAAATAGAAGGCAGAAATAATATGGGACAATCTGCTGGTGAAGAAAACATGGACAGATGGAATAACGCAGAAGGAAGAAAAATTGCTCAAAAAATTGCAAAAGAAATAAAAAATCCGTTTGTCCTAAAGTCATACGCATTGAGTGGTCGTCTTGAGGATAGAATAGCAGAAGAAGTAATGAAGAAAATGAGAAAAGGAGACCTCATAACTCATCCTAACGACAAACGAAAATATATAGAAACACCTAAAAAAGATACAAGAACTGCCGCTCAAAAATTTTCTGATGAAATAAAAGCAAGATATCATCATATGCAGGAAGAAAGAAAAAGACGATATCCTGTTTTTAGAAAAAGTAATGCTTCTCAAAGTAATTCATCAGGTAATGGACGTTGGGTTACAATTAACGGTAATCATGTTTACATAGACTGATTTAAGGTAATAATAAGGCGATGAAAGTTTTCATCGCCTTTTTGCTATGATATTAGACCTTCATGCACAAGCTGATTTTGTTGTAAACTTGTGATATGCAAGTGTATTCTGACAAATGTTTTGAAAAGCCTATAGAAATTATTGAAGTTTTTAAAAGCTCCGATTTTAAAACAGCAATCGAGCGTTTGGAGTTGTTGTCAAAAAAATACTATTGTCTTGGTTATATCAGATACGAGGCAAAAGATGTCTTTTTAGGTAAAGATTTTTCTTCTCAATTCCCTCTTTTGTATTTTGAAATTTTTGACAAATATACTGATTATAAACAGGAAGATATTGCATTTTTGCCTGTTGATTGCACTCAAACTGTTGATTTTGAAACTTATTCAAATGCGTTAAAAAACATAAAACGAGAGATTGCGCAGGGCAATACTTATGAAGTTAATTACACTTACGATTTTTGTGTAAAAACTCCTTCTTCTCCTCGCAAGTTGTATGATTATCTTTTGAAAAAACAAAAAACACCTTATAACGCATTTATTCAAAATAAATACGAAACCTTGTTGTCATTTTCGCCGGAGTTGTTTTTTGAGCTGACTGACAGGCATGTTGTGACAAAGCCGATGAAGGGGACTATAGCAAGAGGTGTTACGGAAAAAGAAGACTTCGCCAATATAAAATTTTTGAAAAATGATATAAAAAATCGTGCCGAAAATGTTATGATTGTTGACCTTTTGCGAAACGACCTTTCAAAAATCGCCAAAACGGGGACGGTAAAAGTATCGGAGCTTTTCGGTATCGAAACTCACAAAACGCTACATCAAATGACATCTACCGTTGAGGCTGATTTGGCTCAAGGGGTGACTTTGTATGATATTTTTAATGCGATATTTCCTTGCGGTTCGATTACGGGTGCGCCAAAAATCAGCACAATGAATATTATTGACAAAGAAGAAATCGGGAAACGAGATATTTATTGCGGTGCAATAGGCTTTTTATCACCGCAAAAGTCGGTTTTTAGCGTGCCGATTAGGATTCTTCAAAAAACAATAAATGAAGTTTCATACAGGTACAGAGCAGGCGGGGCTATTGTTTGGGATTCCGATATTACTGATGAGTGGGAAGAAACTTTAACAAAAGCAAAGTTCTTGACGAATACTGATTTTCAGCTTGTGGAAACTTTACTGTTTGAAAACGGTAAGTTGCTGTATGCAAAAGAACATTTTGACAGAATGGAAGCTTCCGCTAAAAAGTTGGGGTTTGTTTTTAATGAAAACATCAGGGCTTTTATACCTGAAATTTATAAAAAGGCAGGCATGGTGCGAGTTTTACTTTCAAAAAATGGTGAATTTGAGGTTCAATATAAAGACTTAAAAACTTTTGATACAAATAAAATTGCAATTTCCGATGTGGCTGTAAATTCGCAAGAAATACTGCTTTTTCACAAAACAACATGTCGTCCTTGGTTTGATAAGGCGATAAAAAAAATTGCCGCAGGTGAAATTTATGATGAAATATTTTTAAATGAAAAAGGTGAAGTCACAGAAGGTGCAAGGTCAAATGTTATCGTGGAAAAAGACGGCAAACAATATACACCGCCCGTTAAATGCGGGTTGTTAAACGGGGTTTTACGGCAAAAATATATTGATGAAAATTGTTGTGAAGAAAAAGTTTTGTACAAAGAGGATTTATTAACTGCTGATAAAATATACTGTATTAATTCGGTGCGTGGTGTGAAAGAGGTGGTTTTGTCGTGATAGTAATAGACAATTATGACTCTTTTACCTACAACATAGTTGAGTATTTAAAAGAATTGGGCGTTAATCCTAAAGTTTTTAAAAATGATGAGATTACAATTGATGAATTGAAAAATATGGATTTTGAGTCACTGATTATATCTCCGGGGGCAGGAAATCCTTATGACAAAAATTGGCTCGGGGTCTGTGATGATGTTTTAGAGGAATTTTATCAAACAAAAAAGATTTTGGGTATTTGTCTGGGGCATCAGTTGGTTGCACGTTATTTTGGAGCAAAAGTTGTACAGGACAAAAATCCTTATCATGGAAAGGTTTCTAAAATTAATATTTTGAAGGATTCATTGCTTTTTAAAGGGTTTACAGATAATTTTGATGCAACAAGATATCATTCTTTGAAAGTGGATACTGAATCTTTGCCCGATTGTATTGTACCGCTTGCTAAAACAGAAGACGGAATATTAATGGCATTAAAGATTAAGGGGTACAACGTTTTTGGGGTGCAATATCACCCTGAGGCTATTTTAACGCAATACGGACATGAGTTGTTGAGGAATTTTATTGAGCTTTAATTAAATTTATAGTCAAATTCTTCTAAAATTTCTTTTAAGGTGTTAGTAGGCAAGCCAATTACGTTTTCCATATCGCCATCTACTTCTTTTATAAATTCCTTGCCCATTTCCTGAATACCGTATGCGCCTGCTTTATCCAGCGGATTTTTTTCTTCAATGTATTTTTGGATAAGTTCGTCTGATAAGTTTTGGAATGTTACGTATGTTTTTGTCAGTTTGGAAACGGATTTTTTTGTGTCGGAATCTACTACGCTGATTGCGGTTACAACAAAATGAGTTTTTCCGCTTAAGGATAGTAACATTTCTTTTGCTGCGGTTTTGTCTTTTGGTTTTCCGTAAATTTTGTTTTCATTTACAACCACTGTGTCTGCACTTATTATCAAACAATTATTAAAAAAATTGTCTGTCGAGCTTTTTTTAAGCTCAAAGACAGACAATGCTTTATTAAGAGAGAGAGAGAGAATCGTATTGTCAGAGTAGTTGTCGGAGTCCAACTTTTCATCAAAAGTAGGATTAACAACTTCAAATTTGACGTTTAATTTTTTTATCAGCTCGTGTCTTCTTGGTGATTGAGACGCGAGTATAATTCTTTTTTGCTTATTCATAATGCCATTTTAGCATGAATAAGTCGGGATATTTTATGCAGTGGCAAATCTGGAAACTCTGTATTGTGCTGCTTTTTCATTTAATTGAGCACAAATGTTAGTGAGTTTATTATTTAAGACCATCATATTTCTTCTCATATCGGAGTAGTCACCCATTGCGTTAAGCATTTTATCTGCATCAACTAAACTTGCTATTTCCGGATTATCAACTTTTTCATCAGCATATTTTTTAACTAACAACTGATCGATGTAATCTCTTGGTCCAACTGCCATAATTAATTCTCCCTATAAAATTTAATCCCTTTAAATCCCTTGTGTTTATATAAAGTATTTTTTTTATTGAAAATTGCCTTTTTTAAATAAAAAAGTTTTGAATTGCTTAATATTTGTTTACATTTCCGAAAGGGGTGGTGGCTAAAACGCCTGATTGTCACAATCAGGCGTTAGTTTTTATTACAATTTTATTTTAATATATTTTATGCTTTAGAATTTATCTTATTAATAACGTTTGTTGTGGATTTACCTTCAACAAAGCTGATAAACTCAATTCTACCGCCGTTTTCCATAATGGATTTTGCTTCGGGCAGGGTTTCTATTGTATAATCGGCACCTTTTGTATGCACATCGGGTTTGATTTCGCACAACAAATTTTGCGGTGTTGATTCATCAAAAAGCACAACATAATCAACACAAGACAATGCACAGAGAATTTCTGCACGGTCTTGTTCGTTGTTTATAGGTCTGTCAGGGCCTTTAATTTGTTTTACCGAAGAATCGGAGTTAAGGCAAACAAGCAGTTTGTCTGCAAAAGTTTTTGTTTTTTGCAGATACCTAACGTGTCCAACATGCAGTATGTCAAAGCAGCCGTTTGTTGTTACAATGGTTTTACCTTCGGCTTTGAGTTGTTTTAAAAGCTTGGGTAAGTCTTGTCTTTGTATCAATTCACCCATTACTTTGTACCTGCCTGATTTGCGTTGTTGTATGCAATATCAATGATTTCTTTTAATTGAATCGGTTTAATTGCAAAAGTACCGACTTTCCTTACTGCAGCAGCGGCGGCATAGTTTGCCAATGCGATAGCTTCGTTGTAATTACCTTGAGAACCGACAAGCCCTAAACCTAAGAATGCTACAAATGAACCTCCTGCACCTGTTTCGTCAATTACTTCCGTAGAGGCGGAAGGCAGATAAATTTCGTCAGCACCGTCATAGTAATAAACACCGTTTGAACTGCGGGTAATGATTACTTTGTCGGCATATTTGCGTAAGGCTTCCGCAATTTTTTGTACGGGTTTTGTTCTTTGAGATTTTGTTGCAATAAGTGCTTCGTCCATGTTTGGAACAATTACGTCACCGCCTGTGTATTTTGCAAAGTCACTTCCTTTAGGGTCGATGATAACCGTTTTGTCGTTGCAGTTTGCAAGTTTGACGATGTCTTTAATAAGTTTTGCGGACAATACGCTGATGTTGTAATCGGAAAGAATAATTAAGTCGATGTCTTTAATTATTTTTTCAATATTTTCATAAATTTGTTTGGTTATATCGTCATTTATTAAATCTAAAGATTCGTTGTCCACACGTGCAAGGTGTTTGTTGTTTTGTGCGATAAGCCTTGTTTTTACAGTAGTCGGACGGGTTTTGTCTTTAATAATAAATTCCGTATCAATGCGATTCTTTTTAAGCAGGTCAAGGGTTACGCCGCTATAAAGGTCATCACCTATAACACCTGCTAATATCGCTTTTGCGCCCATTGCGGCAATATTGTTTGCAACGTTAGCCGCACCGCCTAAAAGATAAGTTTTTCTTTTAACTTCCAAAATCGGTACGGGAGCTTCGGGTGACAGGCGGTTTGCCATACCCCAGAGGTATTCGTCAAGTATAACGTCACCTACAACCAGAATTTTTGCGTCCGAAAACTTTTTCATTACTTCCAAAAGTTTGTTTTTTAACGTTTTATTCATTAAATATCCTTTTTAATTTGTATACTTTATGAAAAAAGCCGTGTTTGCTTATATGCAGGCACGGCTCTTTTTTTATCATTCTTTAGCTGACTTTGGTCCCATAAAAGCGGGATTATTTTTTGCTTGTTCTTTCAATGAATTTTGAAGTACTTTGGGGTCAAAGCTAGGGTCATTGTATTCAATTTTTGCATTGTTTTTCAAAGTATCAACAAATTGTTGAAGAACTTTTACTTTTTCTTGGTTTGTTAAGTATTCTTTTATGTCGCCTTTTACTTTATCAAACGGTTCCGTACCCGCTTTTTGTCTGTCTGTAACAAGGATAATGTGATAACCGTAAGGAGTTTGAATTACTTCGCTGATTGTATTAGGTTTCATCGAAAAAGCAGCTTTTGAGAAGGGTTCAACCATTTCTTCTTTACCAAAGAAACCTAAATCTCCGCCTTGTTGAGCACTTTGCGTGTCATCAGAGTTTTCTTTTGCAATTTTTGCAAATGATTTTGGGTCTTTTTTGACTTCTGCAAGCAATTTTTGTGCTTTTGCTTTTTGTTCGTTCATTTGTTTTTGAACTTCTTCATTTAATTGAGCTTCAGTCATTTTTTTGCCTTCTTCGGTTGCGGCAATTTTGGCTTTTAATTCTTCTTGATTAGCGCTTACAAGAATATGAGATGCTCTAACTTTGTCAGGATTTTTGAATTTGTCTGCATTCTTTTTGTAGAAGTCCATTGCATCTTTGTCGCTAACGGAAACTACGGAAAGTGTGTCAACAAGTTTTTGAATTTTTACTTCGTCAGACAAATCTTTTTTGAATTGAGCGGAAGTAACACCGTTTTGTTTTAACAGTTCATTGAATTTTTCTTTAGAACCAACCTTGTCGATAATCACTTTTAACTGTTTATCCATATCTTCTTTAGAAACTTTGATGTGTCTTTTGCTGATTTCCTGATCGAGTAATTTTTTAACAATAAGTTCGCTTATAACTCTTTCTTTTATCATTAAATGAAGAAAGCTGTTTTGATCTTTTTTTAAGTCAATACCCATTTGTGCAAACATAGAATTCCCCGCAACGGCATCAAATGCTTTTTCGTATTGAGCTTTTGTAATAGAGTCGCCGTTAACTGTAACAACTGCATCATGGCTTGCACAACCGCAAATCATCATTGTTGCCGATGCAGCAATTAATGTTGCGAACAATTTTAATTTCTTCATCTTTATCTCCTCGTTTAGTTATTTGTATATTCGTAAGTTATTTTATTTATATAATAGAATAAATCCGATAATATGTTAAACACTTCTTTAAAGTTAAGTATAGCGTTGTTGAATAATAATATGGAATTGCCCTCTTGACAAGCTTTTGGGGCTATTGTGTATTTTATATATTTTGTAATATTTTTATCGAGTTTTGAAGCGATAATTGACCATTCTGCTTTGGAGTAAGGAAGATAAATCCTTATGTTATCGGAGGTTTCACGTATGAGAAGGATTTTTGCCTGTGTTGCAAGCAGTCTTAGGTGAATAAGTTTTATTAAGTTTTCAACGGATTCCGGTATCTTTGAAAAACGATCTTTCCATTCCTGATGTATCAAATCCAGTTCTTCAAGGGTTTTTACGTCTGCAAGCCGTTTGTATTCAATCATTTTTTGCTCTTTTGAGCCTACCCATTCATTAGGGATAAAGGCGGTTACATTTATATCAACAATAGCAGGCGGTTGAGGTTTTTCACCCGTTCCTTGAAGTTCGTTAATTGTTTCTTCCAAGAGTTGACAATAAGTATCAAAACCTACGCTTGTCATATGACCGTGTTGTTTTGTGCCGAGAATATTGCCCACTCCTCGAATTTCAATATCTCTTAAGGCAATTTGATAACCGCCGCCCAAAGTGGAAAACTCTTTTATTGCGTTTAGTCGTTGTAAAGCTTCGGGTGTGAGTTTTTGCAGATTCTTACAAAAACAATAACAGTACGCCTGACGTTCGCTCCTGCCGACACGACCTCTTAACTGATACAGCTGCGCAAGTCCGAATCTGTCGGCATCCATAACTATCATTGTGTTTGCGTTTGGAATATCCAAGCCTGATTCTATAATGGTTGTGCAGATTAAAATATCGTACTTATGCTCGGCATATTCAAGCATAATGTTTTCAAGGGTTTTTGCATCCATTTGACCGTGTGCTACGGCAATACGGGTGTCGGGTACAATTTTTCGTATTTCCGACGCAAATTCATATATGGTTTCTACTCGGTTGTAAAGAATAAACACCTGTCCGTCACGGTCAAGTTCGTGGTTTATTGCGTTTTTAACAAAAGTTTCGTTGTATTGTCCCACGTATGTTTTTACTGGTAATCTGTTCATCGGTGCCGTATTGATTACGGACATGTTTTTAATTCCTGACAGTGACATATAAAGAGTTCTCGGAATCGGGGTTGCTGACATACTCAAAATATCAATGTTTTTACGTAACATTTTGAGTTTTTCTTTGTGTTTTACGCCAAAGCGGTGCTCCTCGTCAATTACGAGCAAACCGAGGTCTTTAAACACAATATCGTCTTGAAGTAGTCTGTGTGTGCCGATAACCACGTCAACCTCGCCTTTAATAAGTTTTTTAACGGTTTCTTTTTGCTCTTTTGCCGTTCTAAAGCGTGACAGCAATTCAACTTTTACGGGGAAGGGCTTAAATCTTTCCGAAATTGTTTGAAAATGCTGCATTGCAAGTATTGTTGTAGGCACAATTACCGCCGCTTGTTTTCCCGACATAACGGCTTTAAAAATTGCACGTATGGCAATTTCAGTTTTGCCGAATCCTACATCGGCACAGATAAGCCTGTCCATCGGTTTTTCCTGTTCCATATCGGCTTTGGTTTCCTGAATGGCTCGCATTTGGTCGGGAGTTTCCGTATATTCAAAAGCTTCCTCCATTTCGTACTGCCATACGGTATCGGGTTCGAATGCAATGCCTTTTGAAACTTCACGTTTTGCATAAAGCCTTAAAAGGTCTTTGGCTATGTCTTCTATTGCTTTTTTAGCTCTTGTTTTGGTGGAATTCCAGTCATTTCCACCCATACGGGATAATTTTGGCTGTAATGTGCCCGAACCTCGAAAACGGACAAGAAGATTGATTTGTTCTGCCGGCATGTGTAATTTGTCGCCTTGAGCGTATTCTATTGTCAAATAGTCTTTTAATTGACCGTCAATTTCCTGTTTGCTCAAGCCCTTGTACAAGCCCACACCGTGAATTCTGTGAACAACGTATTCCCCTTCTTTTATGTCATTCACGGACTCGATATATTCAACGCTTTCTTTGTGGTAGGTCTGTTTTTTTGCGGTTATGTCTTTTGATTTTTTGTTGAACAGTTCTTTGTCCGTCAGTACAATGATTTTTGCGTCTTCTAGCAATGAACCGCCAAGAGCGAGGTTGTCCGTAATATATACCTCATTTTGGTTGTCAAAGTTTGTTGTTACGGGGATTTCAAACTCTTGAAAAACATCTTCAATACGGTTTTTGTAATCTGTTGCAATAACAATTTTGTAGCCCTGTTTTATTTTGTCCTCAACAAAGCTTAAGATGTCTTCCATTTTTGAAGAAAAGCCTTGAACAAGCGAGCTTTCAAACTCTATTGTGTAATCAGGTTCGGTTTCCAAAAAATTATCCAGATATATTTTTTGAAAACCTGCAAGTGCGGATTGCACTTTTTCTAAACCGGCATGAGCTTTGCAATTTAAAGGAAGGGCAAGCGCTTTTTGAGTGTTTTCGGTAATTTGTTTTTCAAAATTTTGGTCTGTTTGAGCAAGTTTGGAAAAAATTTCCGATGATTCATCAAATATAAAAGTGATTTTGCTGCTATTTTGAGATTGTGTTGGGTTTTCGGATTTGTGTCGGTTATGATTAGTCGAATTCAGTAGTTCGGGTAGACTTTTTAGGTCTTTATTTAAACAGCATTGAAAATAATCAATTCCTTCAAAATAGCCTTCTGTGTCAATTTTTTCTATGGTTTCAGACAACATTTCTTTTAAAATATCGGTATTTTCTTCGCAATCTGTGGTTGCAACTGACTTAGTAATATGGTCTTTAAGCGATTTTTTATTTTCTTCCGTCAAAATAAATTTGTGTATAGGCAGGATTGTTGTTTCTTTTGCTTTTTTGACACTTCTTTGTGTTTTGTTGTCAAAGTATCTGATATCCGTTACCGTATCACCCCAAAGCTCAATACGTGCGGCATATTTGTTGAGGGAAAACACATCTATAATATCGCCACGTATGGAAAATTCTCCGATATCCGATACCATTGTAACTCTTTTGTATCCTAAGTTTACAAGTTGTTGGGCTATTTTGGTTGTGTCGATTTCATCGTCAATTTTTATATTGATTGAATTTGATTTGTAAAATTCTTTGTCGGGGAACAACTCAGGCATGGCTTTTACAGGCACTATTAAAAGAGGATAGTTTTCGATATTTTGTATTATTTCAACCTGTTGAGCATATTTATATAAGTTTGGCGAGACACCGTCATATAAAGAAATATCTTGATACGGGAAAATAACGGCATCTGCTTTAAAAAGTTTTTCAAGATCATGTTTGTATTTTAGTGCGCTTTGTTCAGTGTTTGTGACAAAGATTATCGGTTTTTCTTGTGAAATATATCCTAGCAAAAGCAGGCGCAAAAAAGATGTCAATCCGTTAATTAAAAATGAATTGTTCTTTTTTAAGAATGCGGAAATTTTTTCAAAATTGAGTAATCGTTTGTTTTTTATATTTGTCAGAATGTTGTTCATTGATATATATTTCATATTGTCAACTGACTCCGACTACTTGTTGAACCTGTGCAAAAAACAAGTTCATTCTTATCAACAAGTTCGGCACAGTCAACAAGTGCATGGGGTCACTTCCGCAAAATGCTAGACTTTGCGTCATTAGCACTCCGTTACATTTCTACAAGCGAAGCCGCTTCAGACATATTTTAAAGCACTTTTGGCTTGCTTCCATAGTATATCATATTCTTCAAAAGAATATTCTTCAAGCGGTTTTACTGCTAATTCTTCCATTTTTCTGAATCGAGCCATGAATTTTTTATTTGCTTTTAACAGAGCCTGTTCCGCATCAATTTTGTTCCAGCGGGCAAGGTTTACTGCGGCAAAAAGAATATCTCCGAATTCTTCTTCTGCGTGTTTGGAATCGTTTTCGTCAAGAGCTTCTTTAAACTCGTTAATTTCTGAATTAAAACATTCCCACAATGTTTTTTCATCAGGCCATTCAAAACCTTTTTTAACCGCATTTTTACTTATTTTTTGAGCACTCATCAATGCGGATTGAGCTTTTGAAATGCCGTCCATTGCAGATTTTCTGTGTTTTTTTTCTTCCGCTTTTAACTTATCCCAGTTGTCCAGAATGTCTTTTGTGCTGTTTACTTTTGTATCTCCAAAAACGTGGGGATGACGGTGAACAAGCTTGTCAGCAAGACCTTTTGCAACATCTTCAATCGTAAATTCGTTTGCCTCTTTAGCAATTTGAGAGTGTAAAACCACCTGCAAAAGAACATCTCCCAGTTCTTCTTTTAGATGTGTTGCATCGCCGTCTTCTATTGCGTCAACAGCCTCATACGCTTCTTCTATCATGTTTTTTTTAAGGGAATAATGAGTTTGCTCTCTGTCCCACGCACAGCCGTTTTCACTCCTCAGAGTTTTAACAATATCTATAAGACGTTCTAATTGCGGATAATTCATAATTTATGAGCCTGAAATAATTATTGTAAAATCTGAATGTACGCAATACATTCTTATAGGGTCGTAAACAAATTGCGATGATTTAATTTCGGGCACTTGTTTTTTTAACCAGCTTACAAAATCACTTGTAACTGCAGAATTGTGACCGATGATTTGTGAATGAGGCAAATGTGCTCTGCCTATGCAGTTTACTTCATAGCCTGAATTTTTTAATTCGTCTTTCACACGCATTGCTTCTTCTTCTTTGTCGAAAGCGTACATAATACCTGCAACAAGCTTTTTATCCGAGGGAGAAGGCTTTGTACGGTAAACCATTCTGTCGATTACTTCCTGTGTTTTTTCAGGGTCAAGAATCCAATAGCTTATGTAGCCTTTTTTTGAAGGTGCTCCGGGGAGCGTTGCAAATTCAACATCGTTCATATCAATGTTGCGTAATGCAGCTGCAAGGTGCGACATTTCATACAAAGAAAGGTTTGTTTTTACATAAGTTGATGCAATATTCAAAACTTCAGGAATTTTGGGAATAATCGCAGGTGATTGAAGTTTTTCCAATACGGCTTTTACAAACCATTGTTGTCTTGAAGTTCTGCCGATATCACCAAGACCATCTTTTCTGAATCTTAAGTATCCTTCCACCTGTTCACCGTTAAGAACATGCAAACCTTTTGAAAGGTTGATGTGTAAACCGCCTGCGTTGTCGTTGTAATACATATCTTTTTCGATATAAACGGGTACACCGTCCAAAGCATCAACGAGTTTTTTTACACCGTCATTGTTTACTACAACGTATTTGTCGATTTTTATGCCTAAAGTATCCTCAATTGTTCTTGTTGTTAATTCAATACCGCCCAATGCGTGTGCAGCATTGATTTTTTGTACTCCATGATCGCCTGCAAGATAAACTTTGCTGTCACGAGGTATGGAAATTGCGTTTATGGAATGGCTTGCAGGGTCAATGTTTACAAGTATCATGGTGTCCGAACGTGTACCTTTAAACGGGTCTGTACCTTTTCCGTTAGAGTCCACACCTACTACGAGTATGTTTTGTTTATGCTGTAACAACGGGAGATTAAATCCCTTTTGTGCTTTAGGGTTTAAGTCTTTTACAAAACTCATAAGCATTTTGGAATATTTGTTGTCCATGCCTGCTATACCGATAAAAGCAAATGCAGCAACAATAAGCACTATTGCAGTTAACAGCAAACCCGTAATCAGTCTGCCGAATCCGCCTTTGTTTTTTGAGTTTTTTTTATGTTTGTACAAATATTGATTATATTGTTCATCTTTATTACGAAGTTCGTTCATCTATTCTCTATCCTTGAAAAATTAAAATTCCTAAAATTATATAACCTAGTGTAGTCATATATTACTTCAAAAAAAAAATTTTTTATACAAAGTTTTAATAAACTAAAAATATTTGCGAAAAATGTTTCTGCTTTGCAATTGACATTTTCCACTTTTCGTCATGGTGAATTTATTTGACAAAGGGAACGTCAGAACCGAAGGTGATGACTGTGACCCTGTCCTTACAAGGCGCAGCCGCAGTGCAGCATCTGCACAAACTTGCATAGCAAAGTAGGTTGGGGTTTCTACCCCAACATCATCAAACTATTTTAATTTATCAATTTTTTACTTATAATTTGTTTATGGAAAATATTAGAGAATCATTAATAAACGCAAAAAGAATTGTCTTTAAATTCGGCACAAATGTATTACGAAATGACGACAAAGAAATTTCTTTGTCACGTATTTATACTTTTATAGAGGATATTTCAAAACTTAAAAAACAAGGCAAAGAAGTTATTATTGTTACCTCGGGTGCTGTTGGGCTCGGTGCAAAAAGGTTGAAAGTCGATTCTAATGAGAGTATGTCTGTAAAGCAGGCATGTGCGGCTGTGGGACAATCTCGTCTTATGTCTGTTTATGAAGACGGATTTGACAAATACGGCTATACTACGGCTCAAATACTTTTGACGGAAGATGATTTTACGCAAAGAATTAAATATCTGAGTTTGCATGATACTTTAAATACATTGATTTCATTGGGTGCAATACCTGTAATAAACCAAAATGATACGGTATCGACGGAAGAACTTGCACTTTACAAAGATGTCTTTAACGTAAGTTTTTCCGACAACGACAAATTGTCGGCTCTTGTAGCAAGCGAGCTTGATGCGGATTTGTTGGTGGTTTTATCGGATATAGACGGGCTGTTTGACGACAATCCCAAAGAAAACCCCAATGCAAAAAAAATAGATGTTGTGAAAGAAGTTACCGAGGAGTTTGAAAATTTTGCTCAAAATGCCTCAAAAGGCGGCAGGGGCGGAATGAAAACCAAGCTTGAGGCAATGAAGGTTATTACCCGTTCAGGTGGTACAGGGTTGATTGCTAACGGAAAAGAACCGCATATTATCAAACGTATATTTGAAAAAGAAGAAGTCGGAACAGTTTTCCTTCCTACGGAAAATCTTCCGAATAAAAAGCGTTGGATTGCTTATGCTACAAATATCCAAGCCAGATTAACCGTAAATGACGGAGCAAAAAAAGCTTTGAGCGAAAAATTTACAAGCCTTTTGCCTATCGGAGTATTAAAAATTGAAGGCGATTGTCAAAAGGGCGATATTGTCAGTATTTTGGATGCCGAAGGAAACGAGTTTGCAAGAGGAATGATTAATTATAATTATTCTGATTGTGAAAAAATTATAGGCGAACATTCCGATAATATTTTGGATATTTTGGGCTACAAAAACTATGATGCAATAATTACACGTGATAATATTGCGCTGCTGTAAAGAACAATATATTGGGCTTTTCTTAAAAGGAATAAACTATGACAACAAACTTGGAAACAATGGCACAAAATGCAAAGCTTGCATCTTATACACTTGCATCTTTGGATACAGCTACAAAAAATAATGCGCTTGAAACGGTCGCAAATATAATTGAAGCAAACAAAGAAATTATCCTTCAAGAAAACGCAAAAGACCTTGAAGCGGCAAAAAGCTTGCTTGAATCGGGTGAAATCAATCAAAGTACATACAACCGTTTAAAGCTGGATGACAACAAAATGCGTGATATGGTTCAGGGTATAAGAGATGTGGAAAAACTGCCTGACCCTGTTAACCAAAAACAGTGGGCGATGAAGCTTGATGAAGGTCTTGATTTGTATCGTGTAAGTTGTCCGATTGGCGTTATAGGGGTGATTTTTGAAGCTCGTCCCGATGTAATTCCTCAAATTTGTTCTCTGGCGATAAAAAGTGCCAATGCAGTATTGCTAAAAGGCGGCAAAGAAGCTTATAACACAAATGTTATACTCGCAAAATTGATAAAAGAAGCTCTTGAAAAAACAGGCACATTTCCGGCAGATACAATTAATTTGTTATTTAGTCGTGAAGAAGTTGCTCAAATGCTTACAATGGACAAATACATTGATTTAATTATCCCTCGAGGGGGTAATGCTCTTGTTCAATATGTAAAAAACAATACTAAAATCCCTGTTATGGGACACGCTGACGGTATTTGCCATATTTATATCGAAGAAGATGCGGATGTTGAAAAAGCAACAGACATTTGTATTGATGCAAAAACTCAATATCCCAGTGCATGTAATACTGTTGAAACAATACTTATCCATGAAAATTTGTTAAAAAGTTATTTGCCGAGCCTTGTTAAATCCTTAAAAAATGCAGGGGTTACAGTTAAAGGCTGTGAAAAATGCAAAGAGGTTGTGTCTGATATCGAACTTGCTACAAAAGACGATTGGGCAACGGAATATGGGGATAAAACAGTTTCAATAAAAGCAGTAAAAGACCTTTTTGATGCGGTTGCACACATTAACGTTTACGGTTCGGGACATACGGATTGTATAATTTCGCAAGACAAACAGAGTATAGAAACATTTATGAATCTTGTGGACAGCGCAGGAGTTTATGCAAATGTTTCCACTCGGTTTGCTGACGGTTTTCGTTATGGTCTTGGTGCGGAAGTCGGAATTTCTACCGCAAAAACTCATGCAAGAGGTCCTGTCGGTTTGGAAGGCCTTGTTATTTACAAATATAAAATGTACGGCTCAGGTCAAACAGTTGCACCGTATGCGGAAGGCAAAAAAAGTTTTATTCATCAAAGAATTGTATAATTATGGTACAAAGTGCATATATTCATATACCGTTTTGTAAAAGCAAGTGCAATTATTGTTCATTTGTGTCTTTTGTTGGTAGTGATGAACAGTTGCGTCAGGGATATACGGATATTCTGATTAAAGAAATTAAATATTTTTATAAACAAGAACCGCTTAAAACTCTTTATTTTGGTGGTGGAACTCCGTCAATAATGAATCTTGACGACCTTAAGCGGATTGTTGAATGTTTTAATTTGAAGTCAAATACGGAAATTACAATAGAGGTTAACCCAGAAACGCTTGATTTAAGGTATTTGCAAAAATTGAGGCAAATTGGCTTTAATAGAATATCAGTCGGAATACAGAGTTTTGATAATAATATTTTAAAGTATATAGGCAGAATTCATAGTGCAAACAGGGCAATTAAAACGGTTAAAGAAGCAAGAGCGGCAGGGTTTAAAAATATTAGTACGGATTTTATTTACGGTTTGCCTGACCAAACGCAAAAAAGCTTTTTAAATGACCTTGATACTGCGACACAATTGGATGTAGAGCATATTTCTTTGTACGGATTAAAAATAGAAGAAGGTTGTAATTTTTATAAAAATAAGCCTGTAAATCTTGCCGATGATGATATGCAGGCGGATATGTACCTTGCGGCAATAGATTTGTTGGAATCAAATGGCTATTTGCACTATGAAATCAGTAATTTTGCAAAAAAAGATTGTGAATCAAAACATAACTTGAATTATTGGAGTTGTGGTGAGTATTACGGTTTTGGCGTGGCTGCTCACGGATATACAAACGGGGTAAGATATTCAAACTTTGAAAATTTACAAAAATATATACAAAATTACAAGGAAAAGCAAACAGTAAGAGAGTTATCTTTAAAAGAAAAACTAGAAGAATATATATATCTTGGTTTTAGAAAAGGTGACGGGATAGATGTTTCTAAAATTAACAGGGCGTTTGGTGTAGATTTTGAAGAAATTTATAAAGATACGCTTAAAAAATATACGGAAACAAAACATATGCTAAAAACGGAAAATGGATATAAATTCAGTAATGAAGGGTATTTGTTGTCTAATATAATTTTGTCGGATTTCTTGTAATGTTACATTTTGTTTACAAAGTGTGAAAATTTTAATTAAATCATTAAAGTTTAAAAAACATGTTCCGATAACTAAAATGTAAAGACAAAGTCAAAAAGGGAAATGATTATGGCACAAAATTTCTTTTCAAACAACGATCCAAATTTACCTGACATTAACAATAAATTACCAAGAATTAGAGTTAAAACAGGTGCACCAAAAATTAATTTAAAAGATGACAACCTTTTCTTCGATATTGACGGAGAAAATATATCTATGGATACAATAGCAGATTCTGTCAGCAACTTGTTTTTTGGGGACTAAAATAAAATCTAAGATAAATATGTGCCAACAGAAAGGACCTTCTTAAAAAAGAAGGTCCTTTCTGTTAAAAAACAAAATTTTTATGCAATTATTTCTTTGCCTTGACCGGGGATGTAGAATTCGGAAGCATATTTATCATCCGTTTTAGTTGTTTCTGTATGGTTTGCTTTTCTTGCTTCATAAATAGAATAAGCTTTGTCTGCTACTTTGTAACCGGCAGTGCTGGAAAGAATAGAACCTGCAACAAATGCTAAGCCTAAACCTGCTTCAGCAAGTATTCTTAAATTTTTGTTAGCGATTTTGCTTACCCAGCCTGATGTTTTTGCCATTTTAATATAATTGTTCATTTGCTTTTCAACGGCAAACATTGTGGTCATACCGACAGCTTCTCTTACAACTGCTTTCTTTTTATCTTTTGCTCTTGCTACACGATAGCCTGCTGCAACGCATAATAAGGGGTTAACATTTTTTGCTGCAAAGTTTGCCGCTTTGTTTACTTTTTCAAATGTAGAGGCATATTTTGATGCTTTTGCTACTTTTGAAACCTGTCCAATGGCTGCAGATGCACCTTTTGCCACTTTGTTATCGAGAGATTGAACAGTATTAATTGCTTTTTTAAATTGACCTGCAGTAGCAAGAATTCTGCCTTCGTCGTGGACTTGGGCATTTGTAACTTTGTCAAAATTTCTACCACCGAATACTAATGACTTTACTAATACGTCGTACACTATTTAACCTTTCACTAATCACTTCCATATATATAAAAACAATTTGTGTTGAGAAATTGCCAAATTATTTTTTTTGTTTACATTTGTAATATAATTTTGATAGTCAATTTCAATAAGGATTTTGGTAAATGATAAAAAAAATATTGTTAAAATTAATAAGTTTTTATCAAAAAATATCCAAATTAACTCCTTCAGTTTGCAGATTTTATCCGACATGCTCGGAATATATGAAACAAGCAATTATAAAATATGGTGTTTTAAAAGGGGGTTGGCTAGGTGTTAAGAGAATTTGTCGTTGTCATCCGCTCAATCCAGGTGGATATGACCCTGTGCCGTAAAGCTCTTTTTAAAATATACAAAAATTACACTTTATGAACGATTTTAGGGCTTGGACTGGATTTTTGAATATTTTTTTTATAGAATCAATAAAGATTAAAGAGTCCGCCATCGCAAAATTTATCCCCAATCGTAATAACAAACAGGACTCAACACGAGGAAAAAATGGTCAATCTTTTAACTTTTATACTTGCATTACTGTTTATATATGCAATATCTTACACTTTGTATTATACAGCTTGTGTTTTTCATAGTACTAAAGCAAAGAGATTTTTAATAAAACAAAAATGCAACGCTGCTGCCGAGCCTAATAATATGATTGTGATAATTTATGCCAGAAATAATGAAGCAACAATTGTTCCTCTTTTGGAAGCGTTAAACAAGCAGCATTATAATAAAGAAAATTATCAGATACATATTATTTTGGATCATTGTACTGATAATTCTTCTAACATTTTGGAATTTATTGGTGGAGCAAAAATATGGCGTGTCGGTGAAAATGCACCTGTTGGAAAAGATGAAGCAATTTCTTGGATTTTAGAAGGACTTTTGTCTTATCAAAATGTAGATGCCTTTGTTTTTTTGAGTGCGGATAGATATATTGATGAAAATTTTCTTTCTTCCATCAGTGCAAATTTAAATGATGAAAAAATAGTAATAGGTTCAACTGACTATCTTGTACGACACAAAACTTTTGTTAATGCAATAAAAACAACATATCATTCATATATAGACAGAATTTTCAATTGCGGTCGTTCATTAATGGGGCTTGCCAATGTAGTTGATTCAAACATTTTTGTAATAAAAAAAGAAGTACTTGATGATATTAAATGTGTTGATTTTAAAGATTTAAACAGCGAATTAAAATATACAACACTCCTTGTAAGAAACGGATTTATACCAAAATTTTGTCCGTTGATAAAAACCTACACATCAATAGACAATTACAAAGACAGAAAACCTTCAATTTCTTTTAAGATATCGTTAGTCTGGAATTGTTTGTCTTTGATATTTAAATCAAAACCGAAATTTTGCGAGTTTTTGTTTAACACTTTAGCACCGAATTTTTGGTTTTTATTCCTTATTTATGCAGGTTTATTGAGCTTTACAAATACATACGAATTAACAAACTTTAAACTTATAAATTTTAATCTTGTGTTTTTCTTCTTTGCGTTGTTAACGGTTAGTTTTGTCGTATCATTGTTCAGTTCGAAATTAGGCAAGAAGAATATAATTTATCTTTTGACATATCCTTTATATTCTTTGTTAAAAATTTGTTTGCACATACCTGTCGTATCGACAGTTTTTGACAAAATTACAAATCAAAATGCCGAAGAAGAAAAAGAAATGTCTACGGTTGATGTTTGTGTAACAGACGGAAAAAATAATATTCAATGCAAATTGGATTTAATTTCGGAAAGCGGGTTGGTAAGGGCAGTTTTCAGATTTAAAAAGAAAAAGTATTCGTCTTCTTCTCAAATTCGTATGCTGGATGCGATAAAAGAAGTTTCTGACAAACTTAACGAACATGGTTTCAGAATGAAAATTTGTCAGTCATGCGGGTATTTTAATTTAAAAATGGACGGCTCTACCAATATGGTAAAAGGTTATTGTAATAGACTAGTTGTACAAAAAGAATCCGAAGAACCACTCGATACAATTCTTTGGAATAGTTGCGGTTATTATATTCCGCAGGAAGTTAACAAAATTATAGATATAAATTCCGTAAGAGATAATTCTTAATGAATGACGAAAACGCAAAGTATTGGCTGGCTTTTGCCTCTATTGAAAAAATCGGCAGTGTATTTATTCAAACACTCTTTAATCACTTTGGCTCTGTTAAATCCGCTTGGTGTGCGGGGCCTGAAGAATTGTATAAAATAGAAACGCTTACTAAACGTCAGGTCTCGGATTTTTTGGAATGTAGAAGAAATACCGACCCCGACAAATGTTTTGAATTTATAAACAAAAAAAATATCAAGTATATTAACTATACGGATTCTGATTATCCGAGATTGCTTAGGCAAATATACAATCCGCCGATGACGTTATTTTACAAAGGTGATTTGGCACGTTGTAATTTTGAAAGAACATTATCCGTTGTGGGTTCTCGCAAGGCAAGTACTGTTGCCAAAACTGTTTTAACAAAGATTTTATCGGACTTTAAGGGTACGGATATTTGTATAGTTTCAGGCTTGGCACTCGGAATAGATACCTGCGCTCACAGGGCTGCCGTAGACAATGGAATTTCTACAATCGGCGTTATTGCAAGCGGATTTGATTTTGTCTATCCGACACAAAACAGAGATTTGTACAAAAAAATTGAAAACGAGTCAGGTGTTATTTTTAGCGAATATTGGCCTACATTTCAGCCGCTTACGTGGAGATTTCCTCATAGGAACCGTATTGTAACAGGGTTGTCAAAAGGTACTCTTGTAGCAGAAGCGGCGATAAAAAGCGGTGCGCTTATCAGCGCAAATCTTTGTCTTGAACAAAACAGAGAGCTTATGTGCATGCCCGGACTTTTGACAAATCCTAACACAGAAGGAATTTATAAGCTTATAAAAAACGGTGCTGCTGTAATTACACGAGGGCAGGACATTTTGGATACTTTAGATTGGCAGATTGAAACAACATCGCCTAAAAAAGATACAAATGTCAGCGAAAGTTTGGATTTGACCGAAGAAGAAAAGCCGATATTTGAACTTATTGCGCAGGAATCCAGAAATTTTGATTCTATTTTAAGTCTGACCGGCATGGATTTTGGAGATTTGATGATTATTTTGACAAATCTGGAAATTAAAGGATATATCAAACAAACAGAAGGTGAAAAATACATGTCTACCGTGAATTTGGGATAATTGTATTGTTTGGTTTATTAAAATGTGATATGAATAAAACAATAAAAAGCGTCTTGAATAATCAAGGCGCTTTTTTTATGCAATTTTATAAAAAATTATGGGCGGATTCTGTCCATTAGTCTTGGGAACGGAATAGTTTCTCTTACGTGGTGCAAACCGCAAATCCAAGCAACAGTTCTTTCGATACCCAAACCAAAGCCTGCGTGTTTACAACTTCCGTATTTTCTTACATCAAGGTACCAGTCAAATACTTCTTCGGGTAGTCCTTGTTCTTTGATTTTTTCTTTCAATTTGTTGATATCTTCTTCACGTTGACCGCCGCCAATGATTTCGCCGTAGCCTTCAGGTGCAATCATATCAACACAGGCTGCTTTGTCGCCTTCTTGTTTCATATAGAAAGCTTTGATTGCCATTGGGTAGTGGTGAATCATAACAGGTTTGTCGAATTCTTCGGAAATCATTGTTTCTTCATCACCGCCAAAATCTGTACCCCAAGGTGTGTCGTTACCTTTTTTGTGAAGGATTTCGATAGCTTCGTCATAAGAAATTCTTGGGAACGGACGTTTGATATTTTCAAGTTTAGAAATATCTCTTTCCAATACTTCCAGGTCTTCTCTGTTGTTTTTTACAACTTCTTGAACAATGTATTCAACAAATTCTTCAGCTAAATCCATGTCATCATATATATCGAAGAAAGCTACTTCGGGCTCTACCATCCAAAATTCCGTTAAGTGACGTCTTGTTTTGGATTTTTCTGCACGGAAGGTAGGACCAAAACAATATGCTTTACCTACTGCCATTGCAGCCGCTTCCATATAAAGCTGACCGCTTTGTGTAAGGTAGGCGTTTTCGTCAAAGTAATCTACTTTAAACAGGTTTGTTGTTCCTTCACAAGCGTTTGGCGTGAAAATAGGAGCGTCAACAAGTGTAAAACCTTTGTTATCAAAGAAGTCACGAACAGATTTGATAATTCTGTGACGGATTCTTAAAATTGCTTTTTGTCTTAAAGAACGTAGCCACAAATGGCGGTGTTCCATTAAAAAGTGAGTGCCGTGTTCTTTTGGAGTGATAGGATAATCAACGGATTCTCCAATAACTTTGACATCAGTTGCATCAATTTCGTAACCGATTCTCGAACGGTCATGTTTTTTTACGGTACCTGTAACCTCTACGGATGATTCTTGTGTAATTTTGTCCGCAAGTGCAAAAATGTCATCAGATACATTGCCTTTGAATACTACTGCTTGAATTTCGCCTGTACCATCTCTTAATTGCAAGAAATGGAGTTTTCCGCTGGAACGTTTGTTATATAACCAGGCTTGCAGTGTAATTTCTTTGCCTTCGTACTGACCGATGTCTTCAATGTAAATTTTCATATAACTTCCTCTCAATTCTAAGACGTGATTTTATTATATCATCAACCGTAAAAATGGAGTATATATTTGTATTGATAACATGTGTTATGTAAAAACTTTTTTGGGTTAGTGAGAGATATTTGTTTCAAATATCTCTTACTTCCTTGTTCTTTATTTAACAAGATGTTTTAAAACAATACAAAGCAAGGTTTCCTTGCACGCCGAAGGCGTAGTACGGCTTTGCCGTTGTAACTTTGATTAAGCACAGTTTATTTTTAAAATAAATTTTGACAGCCTGAAATGAAATGGAATGGATGCAAAATTTGTTTTGAAAATATTTACTGTGCTTTTTGATAAGCGCCGATTTTCTTTCTTTTGGTTACTTTTCTTTCTTTGTCTGCGCAATCACAAAGAAAGAAAAGTAACGTAAGGAAAAAATATTTTTCTTCGTTCTCTGCTTCGGCTTGACATTTAGTCAACTCAAAATGGAGGCATTGCAATACATAGAACGTAAATGAACGTAAGAAAAAAAGTACACTATGCAAGTCGGTTAGATTCTGAACATTGCTATATTTATGCAACTTGCAACACTTAGTGCTTCAGAATGACTGTTCATAATTCTCTTG
>CAMEWS010000019.1 GCA_945946765.1 uncultured Clostridia bacterium | reverse complement strand
AAAACTGTTTATCCTATCAATTGCAATCTTTAGATTTTCAATAGAATAAGCATAAGAGATTCTTAAATACCCTTCACCGCAATCGCCAAAAGCCGTCCCCGGAACAACCGCAACTTTTTCTTCTTTTAAAAGTCTTGTGGCAAATTCTTCGCTTGTCATGTTAAATTCTTTTATACAAGGAAAAACATAAAATGCTCCAAAGGGCTCAAAACATTCTAACCCCATTTTTTTAAACGAATCCATCAAAAAACGTCTTCGCTGATTATAAGATTTTCTCATTTCTTCTACGGCATTATCGCCTTTCTTTAACGCTTCAACAGCAGCATACTGGCTTGTTGTAGGTGCGCACATAATTGCAAACTGATGAATTTTAGTCATTTGCTTAATAATCTCTTGAGGACCGCAAGCATAACCCAAGCGCCAACCCGTCATTGCATAAGCTTTTGAAAAACCGTTGATTAAAATTGTGCGTTCCTTCATTCCGTCTAACGATGCAATGGAAATATGTTTACCCTTATATGTCAGTGCGGAATATATTTCATCCGACATAACAAGAAGGTCTTTTTCTATGGCAATACGAGCAATCTTTTCCAAATCATCTTGTTCCATAATTGCGCCTGTGGGATTGTTAGGGTACGGAAGAATCAATACCTTTGTTTTGTCCGTAATGGCATTTAACAATTCTTCCGGAGTTAACCTGAATTCATTTTCCGCTTTTAAATTTATAATTACCGGTTTTGCTCCTGTAAGAATTGCACAAGGCTCGTAAGAAACATACGAGGGCTGAGGAATTATCACTTCATCTTCAGGATTGATTACTGCACGCAAGCCAATATCAATAGCCTCAGAGCCTCCGACCGTTACAATAACCTCATTATCGGGATTGTAATTAATGTTTTGAGTGCGGGATATATAATTGACAATTTCCTGACGTAAAGGTTTTAAACCCGCATTTGACGTATAAAAAGTCCTGCCCTTTTCAAGAGAATAAATGCCTTCATCTCTGATAAACCAAGGGGTATCAAAATCAGGCTCGCCTACCCCCAAAGAAATTGCATCCTTCATCTCGCTTACAATATCAAAAAATTTGCGAATTCCTGACGGTTTTATTGTTTGTACTTTATCCGAGAGAAAATTTCTCATGGAGTGATAACCTCTCTTTCGTCCTGAACGGTTTTATTTATTATCGTTCCATGGTCTTTATATTTTTTTAAGATAAAATGTGTTGCCGTACTCAAAACACTATCTAAAGTCGACAGTTTATCCGAAACAAAACCCGCAATTTCTTTTAAGGATTTTTCCTCCAGTGTAACCAACAAGTCATACCCGCCTGAAATTAAATATACGGATTTTACTTCGGGATAATTGTAAATACGTTCTGCAATTCTGTCAAAGCCTTGTCCTCTTTGAGGAGTAACCTTAACTTCAATAAGAGCCGACACCTTTTCTATATCAGTTTTTTCCCAATTAATCAATGTATGATAAGCGCAAATTATATTGTCTTTTTCTAATGCAGATATTTCGTTTAGCACTTCTTCTTCCGATTTGCCCAGCATAACCGCAAGCTCTTTAAAATCAACTCTGCTGTTTTTTTCTAAAATTGAAAGCAATTCATCTCTCATCATACTTCTCCTGTTTAAATTTATAAAAGCGCTCTCTGGTGATTACTACGAAATCTAACCGAAATAAAATATACGATTTAGCACAAATTCGATAGATAAAATTCTTTTGATATATGAAAAATTATATTATACAGCTTTACAAATGTAAAATATTTGTCCTGCTTTGAAATATACAGTATCTTAATATTAGGTGCTTAACTATGTATAAATCTAAACGTATAATAATTGTCGATGACGAACAAATAATGCTATCTACTTTAAAAATGCTTCTTGAATTGGAAGGATTTAACAACCTTGCACTTTTTACCAATCCACAAGATGCATTGTCCGACATTGAAACAAACACCCCCGATTTAATTCTTTCGGATTTTATTATGCCCGAAATGAACGGTATTGAGTTTTTATCAAAAGCAAAAAAACTTTGCCCCGACACCAGTATGATTCTTTTAACGGGATACGCCGACAAAGAAAACGCAATAAAAGCAATTAACGAAGTCGGAATATACAAGTATATTGAAAAGCCTTGGGATAACGAAGATTTATTAATCAGTATCCGCAACGGTTTGGAACGTAGCAGACTGATTTCCGCTCTTAACGACAAAATAGCAGAGCTTTCCGCCGCAAAAGAACAATTGGAAAAATATTCTCAATCGTTAGAAGAAATTGTCATGCAAAAAACTGCTGACCTTGTTGAATCCAACATAAAATTAAGCGCAATTATCAACTACTGTGCGGACGGCATTATGATTGTATCACCCGAAGCCAAAATAATACAAGCAAACCCCGCTTTTGAAAACCTTACAGGGTTGGATAAACACTTATTGGAAAACAAATCCTTAAAAGAATTAATTTTTTCTGATGAAAATAAGCTTAAAAAAATTATCAACGACAAAAAAGAAGTTCTTTTACGTGATGCAGCAATTAAAAACTGCATTAACGACAAAAAAATCCCTGTCGAAATAAGCTTTGCACCTATTTTATCGGACGGTAAAGGGGAAGACGAAATTAATTATGTGGGAGTAGTCAGAAATGTAAGCCTGCAAAAAGAAATGGACAGGTTGAGAGATGACTTTATTGCCACGCTGACTCACGATTTAAGAACACCGTTGCTTGCCGCAATACAAACTTTGCAATTTTTCTTGGACGGCTCGTTGGGTGACGTAACGGAACGTCAAACAACACTTCTTGATACTATGAAAAAAAGCAACGAGGATATGCTCGGGCTGGTAAATGCGCTTTTAGAAGTATACAAGTACGAATCAGGAAAGTTGAATCTTTGCAAAACAACCTTCTCATTAAAAAGCTTTTTGGAAGATTGTATTGCTCAGGTACAGGCGCTTGCTGACAAAAAACAAATTTTATTGTCAATCAGATATGAGGATTGTGAGAACGCCGAAATTTGTGCAGACAGAAACGAATTGAGAAGGGTCGTTTTAAATTTGTGCGGAAATGCACTTAACCATACTCAACAAAATGGAGAAATAGAAGTAAGCGCAATAAACAAAGACGGCAGTTTGATTTTAAACGTAAAAGACAACGGAACGGGAATACCTCCCGAAGATTTAAAAAAATTGTTTAAAAGATTTTCTCAGGGAACAAGTCAAAAACGCTCAGCCGGTACGGGGTTGGGATTATACCTTTCAAGACAAATCGTTGAAGCGCATAACGGCAAAATTTGGGCGGAAAGCAAAGTGTCTAAAGGCAGCGTATTCTCTGTGTTAATACCCGATTCACTAAATATTACAGCAAAATTATAGGATTAAAAATGACAGACAACAGCATAAAAGTATTACTCGTTGAAGACCACATGATGATAAGAATGGGGACATCTCTTGTTATAGAAAAAACTGACGGAATTACACTAATAGGCGAAGCGGAAGACGGACTTCAAGGTGTAGAAAAAGCCAAAGAACTATTACCTGACGTTATACTCATGGATATCGGCTTGCCTGTTATAGACGGGATTGAGGCTACAAAAAGAATCAGAGAAGCCGGTTTGGATTCAAAAGTGCTTATATTCACATCTCGTGACAATGACGATGATGTTTTTGCCGCACTCGCCGCAGGTGCTGACGGCTATGTTATGAAAGGTGCAACCGCACAACAACTTACCGCCGCAATTACTGCCGTAAACGAAGGCACAGCTTGGCTTGACCCTGCAATTGCAAGGCTTGTTTTATCGAATGTTCAACGAAGAAACAAAGAAGAACAAACATCTTCGGACATAAATTATCAAGCAGGCAAAAATTCTTTTGGTTTAACCGAAAGAGAAATGGAAGTGCTTGCATTAATTGTTGACGGATTGTCAAACCCTGAAATTGCAGAAAAACTGTTCATAACCAGAGCTACGGCAAAAGCACACGTACACAGTATTTTACAAAAATTGTACGTTGATGACAGAACTCAAGCAGCCGTAACCGCAATGAGAGAAGGTCTTGTGTAAATGCCTAAAGCTCTTTTATTAAAAGCGGTTTTGGTTATAGCAATTTGCTTTTTGTGGGCAAACAATGTTTATGCTTTCAATTTCGAAAAAGACATTGCGGCAAAATGCCGTTGGACAAAAGCCTACAAAAAAGCACACCCCGAGCCTAAAAACAATATGCCCAAAACAATGCAGGAATATTACAGAGAAGTAAACAAAGCTGCAGCAAAAAATCAAGAAATACCGTCACCAAAGTTTGTAAAAGACGACAAGCTTGTTGATTTACCGGACCCCGAGATTGCAGTACAAAAATACAATTCGCCTCCGGGGTGGTATGAGATAAACTTAAACTCTATAAAAAAACTTCGTCATATCAATTCTATAGGCGTAGCCTCTCCCAAAATTGACAAAATGGTATTTTCATCAGTATTTTATTACCCTTCAACTCAAACAGCCGCATCAGAATTGTATCTTATGGATTTGGATACAAGTAAAAGTGTTCAAAGTCGAATGGAAGATGCTCACATCAATCAAGGTAAAAAAACAATATATCGTGCACAAATGGAGGCTTTGGACTTAAATATTCAAAAAACACTGACGATACTTGATTGGTCAGAGGACAACAAAAAACTTGCTTTTAAAGAAAAGATTTCTTTTTCACCCGAAGGTCTTTGGAGAACAAATCTGCTTGTATACAACACAGAAACCAATCAGGTAAAGGATTTAAGTGAGATACGAAGCGCAATAGAATATTATTGGCGTCAGCAAAAAATATATTTAAAAGATTCCCGTTGGGATATCTACCCTATAGGTTGGGATGCACAAAATCCCGACAGGATAATTGTATTTGCATACGCTGCAACAGGTGAAAGCCCAATGTATCTTGGTGCTTGGTCAATAGATTATCAAGGCAACCGTTCACAATTGTTATCGTTAACGGAAACAAATTTTGAAGTCAGCCAAAACGGATACTGTTTAAAAACAGGAAGAAACAACTAAGGAGCAAGATTGTACAAATATTATAAAAAATATGTACCGTATCTTTTTTTACTGCCCGCAGCGGTAATATTATTACTGTTCTTTTTTATTCCGTTTTTTGAAACAATTGTTTTGAGTTTTTTTGATTACAATTCAAATATTTACCATCCGCAATTTGTATCACTTGCAAATTATATTGAACTTTTAAAAAGCCCTGTTTTTTACAAAGTTTTGTGGAATACCTTTTTATATCTTATAGTTGCCGTCCCTTTTTTGGTTGTTTTTCCTTTAATCATTGCTATTATGATTAATCAAAAAATCAAAGGCATAACGCTTTATAAAATACTGATATACTTGCCTGTAATTGTTTCTATTGTTGTTGCGGCAATAGCTTTTAAATGGTTATATGCCCAACAGGGTATACTCAATTATGCAATGGATATTTTGCATTTACCCGCAATAGGGTGGCTGACAGACCCAAGATTTTCATTGTATTCAGTAATCCTTGTTACAATATGGAAGGGTATAGGGTACTATATGATGATTTATCTGTCGGCATTAATGAGTGTCCCTAAAGACCTATACGAAGCCTGCGAAGTGGATGGTGCAAACCCGATAGTCAAACATCTTACCGTAACTTTGCCTCATCTTATGCCAACAATAGGACTTGTTACAATGGTTTCATCAATCTCTGCAATGAAGGTGTTTGTTGAAATCTATGTTATGACAAAAGGCGGACCGCTTGATGCCAGCAAAACCATAGTTTATTACATCTACGAACGTGCGTTTGAAAATCTGGATTTGGGTATTGCCTCTGCGGCTTCTGTAATACTCCTTGTGATAGTACTTGTTATGTCGGTTTTAAATTTCACGTTGTTTGAAAACAAGCAATACAGGTTATAAAGAAAAGGCAAAAAAATGAGAAATTTCAAAACTTGTTCAAGAGGATTTTTTATACACTTATCATTGATAGCAGTTTCACTGTTGTCTATATTTCCTTTTCTTTGGTTATTATCAACAGCCCTAAAAGGTGCCGACGAAAACATCTTTCAATACCCGCCTGTATTCTTCCCAGAAAGCCCCACACTTGCAAACTTTAAAGGCGTTTGGAATCAAATACCTTTTATGCTCTACTTCCTTAACAGTATGATTGTTGCAGGTTTTACGGTAGTTTTAAACCTGATACTGTCCTCTCTTGCAGCTTACCCGTTGGCAAGAATGGAATTTAAAGGTAAAAAAACAATATTTTACGCAACTTTGGCAACTATCATGATACCGTTTCAAGCAATAATGCTGCCTGTGTATTTGATAGTTTTAAAATTAAATATGGTGGACTCCGTTAACTCGGTAATGGGTTATATCGGATTGATTCTGCCGTTTGCAGTAAATGCTTTCGGTATATTCTTAATGAGGCAGGCATTTCTTGCTATCCCCAAAGAAATGGAAGAAGCCGCATTTGTGGATGGTTGCAACGTTTTTCAAATTTGGTGGAAAATATTACTTCCAATGGTAAAACCGACGCTTGCTGTCCTTGCAATATTCACTTTTATCGGTTCTTGGGGGGAATTTTTGTGGCCGAGTATTGTTCTTACCAAAAAGGCTCTGTATACGTTACCTGTCGGTGTTAACGACTTACAAGGAATGTTCAGCGCAAACTGGCGTTATATTGCCGCAGGTTCAATTATCTCAACAATACCGATTCTTGTATTTTTTATAGCAATGCAAAGATACTTTATTTCAGGCGAAAACGACGGTGCAGTAAAAGGTTAATTTTTTCATATAGTCAACAGTATAACCTGACGGATAAATTTGAAAGAGGGGAAATCGGCACAATTTAGTTGTTGTTTGAATTTTAGCAATTTCCCCTAATTTAAAAAAAATTATCCTTTTTTCCTACTTATTTGAAGAAATTTGACTCAAACTCCGACTGGGTTTAGATTTAGCAAGGATAAAAAAGGATAAAAACTTCCAAAAGGTGGGAATATTTTTGATAGATTAGTAAATGCACTTTACAAAATTATTTTCGGTGCAAAAAATTGCACCCTACTGACTGCAAGCTATATATTTCGTGTTTCACATATCTTAACAATAGGTAAAAAATTTGTTGCATTTAGTTTTTATGGATTTAGAATATAAGTGTAATAAATACAATAAATAAAAGATAGTGTATGAAAAATGCCATTTATTCAAAATGTATGCCAAATGCTTGGCGAAAATAACAAGCCAATCTATACGGTAATGGCGATAGCCTGTGGGAAAGGCACTGTCAGACCAATATTAAGTATTACAGATAAAAAAGAAAAACCGGACGCAAGAAAATATGCCGCCCTTAGAGAGTTAATGACAGAATTTATCGGAGTTCCTACAACGATGGGAATGGGCTTACTTGCTGAAAGTCTTACTGGTTTTGTCGCAAAGAAAGGAACAGTAGAATATAAGCATGCAAATGCTATATTATCTTTTCTTGGAATATGTCTTGCAGCTGGTTACTTTGTTCCAAAATTTTGTAATTTAGGTATGCCTCCAATTATGAAAAAGTTGATGCCAAATTACGACCCAAATGCAAATTCTGATTCCACTCCAACAGCACTAGCTTTAAAGAAAACAGAAGCACAGGTTGTTAATAGACTATCTGTGAGCACAAAGTCAAATGGACCCAGAAGTTTAAACTACTATTCAACAATAGGCACAAACTTGCCGTATTATCGTGCAGAAATGCGAGTGTAGATTATGGAAGTTAAACCAATAACATATGCAACATCACAAATAAAAAGATTATTAACAAATCCAAAAGCTGCACAATTTGCTCAAAATACAATATGTGCAATATCTGTAGAAACAACCCTAAAAGCTTTAGGACGCCCAACATTCATATATTTTGATAAAAATGCAAATGGACGTTCAAAAAAATACGCAGCAACAAAAGAATTATTATACCAATCATTTTGTTTAGGTTTGTACTTAGGCTTTATCAATAAAGTTAAGAAACCGGTATATAAGTTTATTAAAAACAAATTCTTTAATAATCCGGATCAGCTAAGAAAATTAGACTTGTATGACTCATTCCAAGAAAAAATTGACAAGGCTTCAAAAGAGGACAAAAAGGGACTTAGAGAAGAACTTGCAAATCTTATTCACAAAAACCCTGATTATAAATTGAGTAAAGGGGTTCACGAACTGAGTTCAATAGGTTCAACCGTCTTTATTTTAGCACTATGTGCTCCAATTTTATCTCAAATAATATTACACCCTGTAATGGATTTAATATTTAAAAATGATAAGAAAAAAGGAGCAAATAAAGCTGGTAGGGTGTAATTTTTTGCACAATAATATTATGCACAATAGAGAAATCCACTAAAATTCTCATTTCATCTGACACTTTTTTTCAAACTGCATGTCAAATTATAAACAGATTCCGAGTTATCTTGAGTAGGTGTAATAAATAAGTTCGGCATGACGGAAAGTTGGAAATGTCTTTGCGAACATGGTTGACTACTTTTTCCAAAATCATTGATTTTGTGCAAAATGTCCGGTTTCACGCTAAATCGCAAGGGTTCTGCGAACCTGAAACCAAAACAAAAAAGAGCTGCAATAATATGCAACTCTTTTTTATTTCTAAAAATTTATCAGCACATTGTATTTTCTGCTTTTCTTAGAGTAATACCTCTTTTGGACTCACGAATAAATTGAACAAACTTTGTAACATACTCATCATTTGGTATTTCTTGTTCAATAACATCACAAGCTTTAGTAATAAGATACTTTTCAGATTTAAGAATTTTAAGAGCTTCTTTAAGATGTTCTCTTGTTTCGGCAGAAACACCTCTTCTTTTTAAACCGATAGCATTAATACCATGAGGAATAGGAGGTCTGCCTTCACCTTTTACATAAGGAAGACAATCCATTCTTGCGGCAGAAAAACCGCTGATTATACACATTTCACCAATTCTAACATTTTGGTGAAATACACTCATTCCGCCAAGAAATGCGCCAAAACCGATATGACAATGACCGCCTATTGTAGCAAGGTTTGCCATTATAACTTCGTTTTCTAAAACGCAGTTGTGTGCAACGTGAGAAGAAGTCATCAACAAACATTTATCGCCTACAACAGTTGCGTTTCCTTCACCTGAAGCTCTGTTAACTGTTGCATATTCTTTGATGATACAGTTTTTGCCGATTATGGATTTTGTGGGTTCATTTTTATAACCCAAATCCTGCGGAGCAGTACCTATACTTGCAAAAGGCGAAATAACAGTGCCTTCACCGATTTCACAATGTTCAAGATAAGCATTTGGCATAATTATAACATTATCACCAAGTTTAACATTTTCTCCGATTACGGCATTTGCGCCGATGGTAACATTGTTACCAACAATCGCATCATCAGATATTATTGCTCTTTTATCAATCATGAAAAGCTCCTTCTACACAACAGAAAATATCATATCTGCTTCGACAGCCAATTTACCGTCAACCATTGCTTTACCGTGTGATTTAATGATAGGTCCTTTTACCTTAACAAGTTCAACTTCCATATCAAGTCTGTCACCGGGACGAACAATTCTTTTGAATCTGCAGTTATCAATACCTGCATATACTACCAATTTGCCTTTGTATTCAGGCATTGTCATTAAAATACCGGCACCAAGCTGAGCCATAGCTTCCGCTTGTAATACTCCCGGCATGATTGGATTTCCGGGAAAGTGACCTTGAAAGAAAGGTTCGTTGAAAGTAAGATTTTTATAACCTTTTGAATATTTTCCGGGTACACATTCCGTAATTCTATCTACCAACATAAAAGGGTATCTGTGAGGAATCATTTCCATAATTTGCATAGTATCAAATTGGAGAGTTTCTTCGTTTGTGTTTTGTTCAGTCATTTATAACTCCTTATCTCTAATTTTCTCTTTTAATCTTATCTTTTAAGATTTTCGCTACTTTAACATGCACGGCATGTCCTGCTTCTTTAACAATGACTTCCGCTTTCAAATCCAACGGGTTAAATCCAGTAAGATAGAAATCACCTATTAAATCAAGTATTTTGTGTTTTGCGGGTTCAAATTTACTCTTTAACTCGGTTGTATAACCGTCATCAGTTAAGCCCACTGTGTTTTCTATGCTTACGCCTCTTGCATAACCTGCTGCCTGAAGCATTTCAAGTTCTTTTAAATATCCGAAAGTTCTTGCCTCGATAACTTCCTGCATATTTTCTTTATCTAAAGACACCCATCTGTGATTTAACTCAGGGTGATTGAAATTTACTGAATAAGTAACTTTAAATTCATCAGACGGCAAAACAACAAGATGTGTTTTTCCGTTAATGTAGGTCACAGGCTCTGTTAATACATAGCTTTCGGATGAAGTATTCCCTGTTTGTTTAAATATTTCTACCCACTCGGCTGAACCACCGCCTAAAATCGGCATTTCAAAATGAGAAAGATAAACGTCTATAGCTTCAATATGACAAATTGCACAAGCCGCCATAAAGTGTTCTATAAGCATTACTTTAACTTCTTGATTACCGATAACGGTACAATGCTCTGTTGATACAACATTATCAACATGTGCTTCCACAACTTTGTCACCGACATGAAAGCGAATCCCTTTTTTATCTGAAGGAACAAGTTTTGCCGTACAATCCAAGCCCGTCATCAAAGCTTTTGAAGATACTGTAGTTTCTTTAGCAATTGTTTTTACCATAGTTGTCATTGTCATTATTCTTCTCCTTGCTCAAAAGAATCAAGAAGGTGTTCATATTTTTTGAACTTTGCAACAGCTTCTTCTGCTGATTTCAACATCTTGAGTTGTTTAATAAAGTCTTTTCTCGGAACAGCAGGAGCGCCTATAATAATTGATTTTTCGGGGAACGATTTTGTAACACCGGCTTTTGCCATAATAATTGAATCAGAACCGATATCAAGGTGATCAGCAAGACCTGCTTGACCTGCAATAACAACTCTGTCACCAATTTTACAGCTTCCGGCAAGACCGACTTGAGAAACAATCATACAAGCACCGCCGACTTTACAGTTGTGACCGATTTGTACAAGGTTGTCAATTTTTGTTTGAGGCCCGATAACGGTGTTTTCAATAGTACCTCTGTCAATACAGGTGTTTGCGCCTATTTCTACATCGTCACTGATTACCACACCGCCTATGGACGGGATTTTATATACTTTTTGCTGAGTATTGGCTTCTTTTACGGCACCTTCTTTTCTTGCCTGTTCGATAACATCAGGGTTTTCTGTTACAAAGCTGAAACCGTCAGCTCCGATACTTACACCATGCTGTAAAATTACTCTGTTGCCTATTTGAGAGCAATCACCTATATTAACACCGGCATGGAACAAACAATTTTCCCCGATAGTAACATTTTTACCGATGTAGATATTAGCTAAAAGTTTTGTATTATTGCCAATAACAACGTTTCTTGAAATAACAACATTCGGCCCGATAGATACATTTTCACCTATTTTAGCTTCAGGGTGAATCACTGCTGTCGGATGGATACCGATAGGTGCATCAGGAGCATCATAGAACAAATGTAACAACTTCATCATTGCCAATCTCGGTCTTTCAACTTCAATAGTTGAAATATGTTCAAAATTAACCCCTAGAGGAACAAGTGCAACTTTTGCATGTGTTTTGGCAATATTTTCAATTTCTTCTTCTGACAATGCCAATGCAAGTGCATTTTCATCAGCTAAAAGCGGGGGTCTTAATTTATCTATAGATGCATCCGTAACTTTTGTAAGAATACCGCCAACTATTTCTGAAATTTCCTCTATTTTGTAAGTTTTCATTTACCTAATCTCACTCCTTATATCTCATATTGTCTTATTTTAATACTACCACAGGCAAAATTCAAAAGATTTAACAAAAATTTAATATGATTATTTTGTAACGTTTTTGTAACATCGTAAAAGTATATACGCAATTTTTTAATAGTATATACCTTTATATATACAAGAGATATAAAAAGGAGATTTGAAAATGGCTATCAATCCAGCAGGCGGTGCACAAAATAACAGAGGCGGCAATGGTCAATTCAGACCTCTTTTAAGAAAAGCTCAAAAAGAAAACAGACTTCAAGCGTCTCTTTCCGTAATCGATCAAAAAGATATCAGAATGAGATTTAAAAATTCAAGAGATCCTTTATATATTGCTTTTGATTATATGGATCAAAGACCTGTTAAAGATTTGGCTATAGATTTTGTTAAAGATTCATTATTTGATTTTGTAAACTTTATTTCAGGCAACAATCAACAACAATTTTAATAAAAAAAGAACTCCGTTTGGAGTTCTTTTTTATTTAATTAATGTTAAAGATTAGTCTTAAACATAATTTATTGTAAAATATAATTATGTTAAAAAAACTAATATTATTAATTTTTATATTTATAATAAATTTCTTTAATATTGCACAGGGTGAGGAGTTATTAAAAATCAAGTCGATAAATTTTGATAATTCCGACAATATTATATTTTTAACTGCCTCAAACAAAGTTCAATATGTTAATGTCAAAACAATGAAATTGTCTAACCCCGACAGAATTGCCTTTGACATAGAAAATGCAGTACTAACAAAGCCAAATTCAGGATGGACATTTAAAAATAGCACGATAAAACAGGTAAAATTATCACAATTTACGACAAATCCTCATGTTGTAAGAATGGTTATTACCTACGACAAATCATTTAACCTTAAAAAACTAAAATTATTGAGAATTGACAATAATCTTGTATTTGTATACAACAACAAACTTTTTACGCAAAGCAATTTTCGTTCCGTATACAACGATGAAAAATCCACCCAGAATTATTATGAATACACAACATTTTCTGAAGATATAAAAGCACTTCCGCAATCAACAGAGCAAAACAATTACGTTCGCACTCCCGAAGCAATCGCGATTCAAAAAGCATTTAATTCCAAAGGCGAATTGATTAAACAAACCCCGACAGCGCCTGTATCAACGGCAAAAGAACAAAAGTTAAAAAGCAACTTTAATGTTAACAGAACTGATGTAAAACGAGGCAACGCCCTAATTAGAGGTATCGGTGAAATTGCGATAGAAGCACCGTTCATTGTGCAAAACCCCAAACGTCTTGTATTTGATATGCCAAATACTTATGTAAATCCCGAAATAAGAAATAAAGAATTTGTATTATCGGAAAATGAGACCATTAAAATAGGTCAATTTGAGCCTACAAAAGCACGTGTGGTTGTAACAAGTGAAGATGCGGAAAAATTCAGACCGATTTACTCATACGATTCTCAAAGTATTTTTCTTGCCCACGATGACAGACTTTTGGGACTAAAACTTTTTGACAGAACTTCAGCAATTTATTCATATCAAACAAAAAAAATTGACGAAACCCAAGACGCATTACAATTTGTTTTTACAGAACCAATAATTCACTCTATAAAAAAATTCGAGAACAAAGTTGAAATAAATCTGTATAACTCATCGGGGTTTGACCACGAAGCATACCAAAAATGCCTTACCTCTGAAGTGTTGTCAAAGCTAAGGACAGAAGCCCTTAAACCTTCGGGGATTAAAGTTATAATACCTATTAAGAAAAATACAAGATTAAATTATCAACAAACCTTTGATAACAAACAACTGCGCTTAACAATTCACACACCAAAGGAAGAAGAAATTATCACAGCAAAACCAAAACCATCCGTTATAACCAAAAATCCGAACGTAAAAACAATAATTATTGATGCAGGTCATGGAGGAAGTGATGTTGGCGCAACAAGAGAAGGTATTTACGAGAAAGACATTACGCTGGATATATCAAAACGGCTTGAAGCAATATTAAAGAAAAAAGGCTTTAATGTACTAATGGTAAGGTCAAAAGATGTTTACGTATCTTTGCAGGAACGAGTTGAGTTTTCCGAAAACAACGGAGGCGACTTATTCATAAGCATACACGTAAACTCCAGTGTTACTCCAGACGGCAACGGCTTGGAAACTCATTATTACACTCCTCAGTCTTACGATTTTGCACAAATTGTGCACAAAGAATTTTCATCTGCAATAAACTCTAAAGACAGAGGATTGTTTAAGTCCAAGTTTTATGTTATTAATCATACTACTTGCCCGTCAATTCTGGTTGAAACAGGATTTATATCAAACCCTGAAGAAAGAAAGGCTCTGCTTACAACGGAACGCAGACAAAAGACTGCGGAAGCTATAGCAAAAGGCGTATTAAAGTATTTGGGTAAAAATTAAAATGGAAAACGAAAATAAAGCTATAGGTGTAATGGATTCAGGCGTAGGAGGCTTAACAGTACTAAAACAGCTCCTTAATGTTTGTCCCAATGAAAATTTTATTTATTTTGGCGATACAAAAAATCTTCCTTTTGGTGAAAAAACAAAAGAACAGCTTATAGAAATTGTAAAAAATATCTTTGACTACTTTGAAAAACAAAACGTTAAAGCTGTAATCCATGCCTGTAACACTACATCAGCAACAGCCTATGATGAATTGAAAGATAAATACAGCTTTAAAATTTATCCGCTTGTACAAACAGTGGCAAAATGCGTTATGCAAGACCAAGGAATAAACAAAATAGCCGTAATGGCAACACAAGCAACGGTAAATTCACACAAATACAAACAAGAAATTCAAAAACACAATAAAAATGCGGAAGTTTTTGAACAAGCCTGCCCTTTGTTTGTTCCGCTTGTTGAAAACACTTTAAAAAATGCGGACAAAGAAAAAATAATCAAATCGTATTTAGAACCCGTATTGGATTTTAACCCGCAAAAAATAATATTGGGCTGCACGCATTATCCTTATTTGTTAAATGATTTGGCAAAATATACAAATAAAGAATTGTTTATAGATCCGTCCAAAATCTTTGCCCAATATATCAAACAGGATTTAGAAAACAATAATTTGCTTTCTAAAAACAAATCGGGTTCAACAAAATATATTGCAAGTTCTGACCCTGAAAAGTTTGAACAAAATGCAAAACTGTTTATGAAATTGGACAAAATGCCCGAATTGGTAACAATTTAGTATTAATTTATAAAAATAAAGCAATAAAAAAGAAGAGAAATACTTTATATAAATATGAAAGCTCTCTCTTCTTATTTAAATTTAAGACCCTGAAAAGGGTCTTTTCCTTATAACAAATTATATTTTTACATGTTTTACTTATATAGTCGGAAATAAAATGAGTAAAACAATGAGAACATCTAATAACAAATCAACATACCCAAGTTTGTCGGCAACAGTTACTGGTACAGCTCTTGGTTGTGCCTCATATTTAGGAATAAGCACTGCTAAAACCGTAACTAATAAAATACCTACAGCACTAATCCGCAAGCTCAATAGGAATAATAATCTTGAAACATTAAGGCTGAATTTATCTAAGGCTCTCAACATTTCTGGATTAAAACAACATAATGTAAAAATCAATGATTATACATCAAAAGCGCCTAGGGATATTAATGTATATAAAGAAAATATACGTTTAAAATTAAAAGCGAGTCTAAAAGATAAAAACATTTTTCAAAAATTAAAGATATACCAACAATATTGCAAAGAGTTAGTAATAGCTATTTTTATGACAAAAGTTGTCAATGGAGAGCAAGCTTGTTTTGATGTTAAAAAAAATTCAGTTCATTTAAATATCCAAAAGCGTGGACTGGCCGGTTTTCATGAACTCGGGCATGCCATAAACTATAACAAGAGTAAGATTTGGCGTATAATACGAAAAAGCAAAAAAAACAAAAAATATACTATACCGATTTTAGCTTTAACTGCAATATTAAAGAGCAAAAAAGCAGATAACGAAACTCCAAAAAACTTTGTAGATTCAACAACTGCTTTTATAAGAAACAATGTAGGAAAACTTGCTTTTTTGTTTATGATGCCTACTCTCTGCGAAGAAGCAAAAGCATCCTTAAACGGGAATAAACTTGCCAAACTTACATGCAGCAAAGAGCTATACAAAAAAGTGTTAAAATCAAACTTTTTTGCCGGTTCAACATATTTACAATGTGCTTTGGCGACAAGTATCGGCTTATGGGCACTGGTTAAAGTAAAAGATTCAATTACAGAGGCAAGCATAAGAAATCATAATTAAATCATCGTATACAACGATTCAGATATATTTACAAATTCTCTTACAAGATCTTTATCCCATTGGATACCTGCACCGACTTTTAATATTTCGCAGGCTTTTTCGTTAGACATTCCTTTTCTGTAAGGTCTGTCCGAAATTAGTGCATGATAGGCATCCGCAACTGACACAATTCTTGCAGCAAGGGGTATTTCTTCACCTTTCAATTTTTCGGGATAACCCGATCCATCCCAGTGTTCATGGTGGTATTTAACTATAGGAATTAAATCGTGCAAAGATTCGTTTGGCATAAGAACTTTTTCCGCACCTATTGTCGGGTGTTGTTTCATTATTTCCCATTCTTCGTCAGTCAACTTGGACGGTTTACGAAGCACATTTTCCGGTATCCCGATTTTTCCGATATCGTGAAGCAATGCCCCCAGTTTAATGCGTTCAACATCTTTTTCCGGTAAATTAAGCGCTCTTGCCAATGCTTCCGAATAGCGAGAAACAGACGAAGAATGACCTTTTGTATATTCATCTTTTGCATCAATTGCACTTGCCAATGACGTAACAACTTCTATTAAGTGTCCTTGGTTGATAATTTCTTCCGAATGGAATTTATTTACAAGTTCTTCATCAAAGCTTATACCAATAGAAGAATGTCTTTTAGCAATAACCGAAGCAAACGAACTGAGTGCAGTATCGTCCCAAAAATCAAACTCATCGGCACAAACGATAGTAGACATACCGTTTTTGTAGCCTTTGCTTTTGGAAATATACATTGCTTGTTCTGCCAGTATCAAAAGTTTTTCCAAATCCTGTGTGGAATTCGGATAAGTAGAAATCCCGACCGACACCTTGATAGGCCCTACATCATCAACCAAACAGCAGGATAAAGAGTAGGTTAAATATTCCGCAAGATATTTTGCCTCTGATGAATTTGTTTCAGGCAAAACAATAGCAATTTCATCCCCGCCGTAACGTGCTGCGGAATCATTACTTCTTATCCCCTGTTTAATTTTATCCGCAACAAGTTTTATAATCTCGTCACCTTTTGCTGCACCAAAATCTTTATTTATCTGAGAAATATTGTTAATATCAAAAATTACTACGGAAGTTTGTATTGCGTTACGCTTAGCTTTGTCAATTTCACTTGTTAAGATTTCTTGTAATTTTCTGTGATTGTTCAAGCCCGTTAAAGAATCGGTATCCGTGTTTAACAAAACTTTTGCGGATAAATCCGTAGTTTGTATAAATAAAGACAGGTAGGAAGACATCAGCTTATAAAGTTCTGATGAGGTTTCGTAATTGTTATCACCGACTATCATTACACCAATACAGTCGTTAATTGCAATTAAAGGTATAACAGCAACTGCTGAATCATTAAGGTAATGAACATTTAAAAAGCTGTTTGTCTGAGCAAACTGCGTAGTGCGAGAAACAAACGCTTTTTCAACAGGAGAGTCCGAGCCGTTTATTAAAATGCGGCTTGTATAGGTAGAACCAATTTTATCGATAATTTTAAAGTTAATGCATTTTGATTGCTCATTATACAAGCCGAATGCGGAAAAAGAAGCATTTAGCTTGTTAACAAAAATATTGTGCAAAGAGTAAAACATTTCATTTTTTGTTTCTTTGCCTCTAATAACATCGTTTATAAACTTAATAACTTCCTGATAATCTATATTTTCGGTTGTACGCCAAGTTTTATAATTATATCCGGCATACATTCTGTTTGCGGTTGTGCGATTATTGATATTATTAATTTTAGAAATTAGACCGTTAGGGATTATAGGGTTCGACTTTGTTGAATCAAATCCATTGTCATCAGAAGCCTTATTAGAATTCAAACCTTCCGCTTTATTTTGTAAATTTCTATAATTATCGAAATTCAATGCGCGACCTTCCTGACTATATAAAAACCGGAAAAAAGTTTTTTTGTTACTTTTTGGCGATACAAACCCGAACATTTACAATATTATATATTGTAGCAGTTTATAGACATATTTGTAAAGATGTATGGAATTAACAAAGTTTATGATTTAATTAATATATAACTGATATTAATGGGGAATTTATGGATAACAAAAATAAAATTAAAATAGGGCTTATTGGACTGGGGACTGTTGGTAGCGGAGTTGTCAAAGTGCTAAAAGATTTTGACAACATTGAAATTGTAAAAATTGCCGTTAAAAACATAAATAAAAAAAGAAATCTCGACAACCTTGATGCATCAATTTTAACTGATAATCCGTATGAAATTGTTAACAATCCCGATATTGATATTGTTGTTGAAGTTATAGGCGGAATTAATCCCGCAAAAGAGCTCATAGAAACTGCTATTAAAAACCAAAAACATATTGTAACAGCAAACAAAGAATTGCTTGCAAAACATGGACAAGAATTATTTGAACTTGCAAAACAAAATAATATTGTAATTCTTTACGAAGCTGCAATTGCAGGCGGCATCCCAATCATTATGCCTGTCAAAACCACTCTTGCAGGTAACAAAATTCAAGCAATAGAAGCAATTTTAAACGGCACAACAAACTACATCCTTACAAAAATGGAAAAAGACGGTGTTTCTTACGAAACCGTACTTCAAGAAGCACAAAAACTGGGTTATGCGGAAACTGACCCCACAGGTGATGTTGAAGGCTACGATTCTGCGTACAAAATTGCAACTCTTGCAACAATTGCGTTAAACAAAAGGGTTGATATAAACAAAATTTACAGAGAAGGCATAACAAAAATCAGTGCAAACGACATGAAATTTGCAAAAGAACTGGGATATAAAATAAAACTGATAGCACTTGCAAAATTAACAAAAGACCACAAAGCTGATGTGCGTGTTCACCCTATGCTTGTACCTTTTAACAACGGTTTGTCAGAAATAAACGGAGTTACAAACAGCGTTGTAATAGAAGGATTCCCGGTAGGTCGTGTTATGTTTGCGGGTCCCGGTGCAGGTGAATTTCCAACAGCAAGCTCCGTATTAGGAGATATACTTGCAATTTGCAAAAGTATAAAAAGCAACGACGTATTACCGTTTATGAAGTGTACTCATAAGGAAAATGCTCAACAGATTGATATTAGCGAAACAATAAACAAATACTATATTTCCGTAACGGCAAAAAACACCACAGGGGTAATCGGTGCAATAGGAGAAATATGCGGTCGCAACGGATTAAGCCTTGCGTCAATACTACAAAAAGGTATTGATAAAGAAAACACAGCGGAAATCGTTGTAATTACAGAATCTTGCATTGAAAAAGATGTAAATGCAGCAATAAAAGAACTAAAAAATAATTCTAATATTGTCAGAATAAACAATCTTATAAGAGTAATGGAGTAAAGCGATATGACAAACTTTCAACAACAAGGTCACTACCAAGGATTGATTAACAGATACAGAGAGTATCTACCGGTAACTGAGACCACACCGGTTGTTACGTTAAACGAAGGTAATACTCCATTAATCAAAGCAGACAACCTTGCAAAAAAAATTGGATTGAATTGCGAAATATATCTTAAATTTGAAGGTGCCAACCCGACAGGAAGCTTTAAAGACAGAGGGATGACAATGGCTGTAACAAAAGCCAAAGAATCAGGTTCGCAAGCTATTATTTGCGCTTCCACAGGCAACACCTCCGCAGCTGCAGCAGCATACGGAGCAAAAGCAGGATTAAAAACTTATGTACTTATTCCTGACGGATACATTGCACTGGGCAAATTGTCGCAAGCTATGATGTACGGTGCAGAAATAATTGCAATTAAAGGTAATTTTGACGAAGCATTGGAAAGAGTAATAGAAATTTCTGAAAAATATCCGGTTACCCTTGTAAACTCCGTAAATCCATACAGAATAGAAGGTCAAAAAACAGGAGCATTTGAAATTTGCGAAGCTTTGGGTGATGCACCTGATTATCACTTTATTCCCGTAGGCAATGCGGGTAATATCACCGCATATTTTAAAGGCTATGAAGAATTTTTAGCACTCGGAAAAATTTCTCACCTGCCTAAGATGATGGGATTTGAAGCCGAAGGTGCTGCTGCAATTGTAAAAGGCGAAAGAATTATGAAGCCTGAAACAATTGCAACCGCAATAAGAATAGGAAACCCTGCAAGTTGGAAACAGGCGGAAAATGCACGGGATAAATCCAACGGTATCATCAATTTTGTTAATGATGACGAAATTATTGCCGCATACAAACTTCTTGCCTCAACAGAAGGTATACTTGCCGAACCCGCAAGCGCAGCCTCAGTTGCAGGAGTAATAAAAGCAAATAAACTCGGACTTGTTGAAAACGGCAAGAAAATTGTTTGTATCTTAACAGGCAACGGGTTAAAAGACCCTGATTCGGCAATTAAATACTCAGGATGTGAGGTCAAAAAGACATCTGCGGAATTGACAGATATCTTAAAAGCAATGAATATATAAAAATTGGATTTATAATATAATTCTTGCTATATTGTTAACAGATAAATATTTAAGGCTAACGGGATGAGTACATTTTCTAAAAGAGATGCAAAAATATACAACAAATTCAGAACCGCTTTTCAGTGGGCAGCGTGCCACATATTTTTCGGTACGTTTATAAAATTAATGTACGATTATAACGTTGAAGGAAAAGAAAATATTCCTGACGAAGACAAATTTATAGTTGCGGCAAACCACATTTCGGGACGTGACCCGTTCTTGCTGCCATTTGCGTTAGATTTGCCGATTGCGTTTATGGCAAAAGAAGAATTGTTTGAAAAATTTTTCTCAAGAACGCTTATGGACTTTTGCGGTGCTTTTGCCGTAAGAAGGGATAAAGTTGAAGTTTCAACAATCAAAACAGCATTAAATATTAAAAACACAAAATGGATGCTTGGTTTGTTCCCACAAGGTACACGTGATTCCGGCGACAGAATTGAAAAAATAACAAAAGGCTTTGCCTCCTTTGCCAAAGCAACTAAAACTGCCATTTTGCCTGTTGCAATTATCGGAGCAGACCAAAAACCAAAATGGTTTGGCTCACCCAAATTAACCGTAAAAGTAGGAAAATTAATTCCATATAGTGACAACATAGAAGAAATGATGCAAAAATGGTGTCAAACAATGTCGGAATTAACCGGCAAAGAATATGTGTTAGTGTAAAATCCGTTAAAATTTCAGGGGTAATTAATGAATAGGAATTATGCAAGAAGATACGCAAACGAATTCAATATTTTCAGATTGATTTATCAGTCTTTATGGTGTTTGTTTATAGCTATACCAATATTTTGGCTGTTTTACAAGTTTGAAGTAAGAGGACGGGAAAATTTACCAAAGGGTAAAAAATTTATTTGCGCTGCAAACCATGTATCCTTTCTTGACCCGTTTTTGGTTTCGGTTGCAGTTATAAAACCCATAGCTTATATGGCAAAAAAAGAACTCTTTGAAAATGACGGCCCTATTGTAAGATTTAATATGGATTGGCTTGGTGCATTTGCAGTAAACAGAGAAAAACTTGAAGTTTCCACAATCAAAACAGTAAAAGAATTATATAAAACTAATTGGTTATTGGGTATATTCCCTCAAGGCGGAATAAGAAGAAACAGAACAATTGAAAAAATTAACAAAGGTTTTGCGGTAATTGCAAAAGCTGCAAAATGGGACATTGTACCAATCTCAATTACGGGATGTGAAGAATACAACTGGATTCCTTTTAAATCCAAAGTTATAGTCCAAATCGGAGAGCCGATATCTTGCGAACTTTCTCAAGAAGAAATCATAGAAACTTGGGGCAAAAAAGTTGCACAAATGAGCGGTTACAAGTATGTTGAACCTGAAACAAAAAATAACGAAACCACAGAACAAAAAGAATATGCCGATGCTTAAATAAGTTTTTGCAAGGTTTAAAGTGGTGAAGATAGCACAACCATACATTAAAATTATTTTTTAATTTAGCATTAAGAAAAGTAACGATTTTTTAATACTACAAGCATCGAATTTACCACAAAAACCAATATACTTTTGTATGATTAAATAAAAAATAATGAATAATTTAAAAAAACAGATTGAAGATATTTAAAAATCAAACAAAAAATATAAAAAGTGTCGGCATTTTACTATTATGAGAAATTACTACTTTCTTAACAAATCATTGACGAGAAAACAATAATAGTGTAATTTATAATAAACAATGCTTTAATTGTTTAAGACACACTTTATCTATAAAATTGTTACGCTTACCTCAATTAAAAAATCAAGGCAAGCGTTTTTTATTATGAACCTGATATTCTTCTTCTGTAAGCTTCTGCTTGTTCGTCTGCAGCCACCATCATATTGGCATAGTCGAGTTTTGAAGCTATCGAAGCCGGGATTATTACGTCCTGAGCTCCGGCAATGAACCAACCTTTACTTGCAGCTCTTGGATTAGCTTGTTTAAAAGCATCTATATCTTCTTCTGCAATGCCTAATCTATTCATAGTGTCTTCAAAACTTTCACCTTCTATCGCACTCGTCGTTATATTGCCATTTGCATCAACATCTGTGCTTGCATATTTTTGTTCAGCGTTATCATCGTTGTAATAAAAATATTTTGTACCATCGCTTTTTGTATATTCTGTATAAGTTGCATTACCTTGTTCATCATATTTTACTGTATATTCAGTATCCAAAGGGCTATCATTAGAGATTTTACCACCAATTTCCTTACCGACTGCATTGTAAGAGTTTTCTTCTTTGTTGTTTGTGTTTCCATCTATTGCATCATATTTCTCAGTATATGAACCATCTTTTTTATATGTTCGAGTCCATGTGTATCCGTTAGTATCTATACCGCCAATAAGTTTGCCGTCTTTGTCATAATAACGTGTACGATCCATATAGGTATCTGTATACCCATTATCGGTGTACTCACGGGTAAATTCGCCTGCAGGATCTGTACCGCCCACAACTGTACCGCTATTATCGTATTTTCTTATATCATTCTCACCATAGGTGTCTGTATATCCATTATCGTTGTACACACGGGTAAATTCGCCTACAGGATCTCTACCTCCAATACACTTACCATTAGCATTGTAATACCGCTCAAAAGGTATAGACTGGTCTCCTTTATACGATTGATATTTATTTACATATGAACCATCTTGGTTATATGTTCGAGTCCATGTGTCTCCGTCAACAGTTATACCTCCAATACACTTACCATTAGCATTGTAATACCGTGTTATATCGCTATAGGTATCAGTATACCCCTCATTGGTATACTCACGGGTAAATTCGCCTCTAGAATCTGTACCGCCAATACACTTACCATCAGCATTGTAATTCAGTATTCTATCGCTATAGGTATCTGTATACCCATTATCGGTGTACTCACGGGTAAATTCGCCTGCAGGATCTCTACCTCCAATACACTTACCATCAGCATTGTAATACCGCTCAAAAGGTATAGACTTGTCTCCTTTATACGATTGATATTTATTTACATATGAACCATCTTGGTTATATGTTCGAGTCCATGTGTCTCCGTCAGTATCTTTACCGCCCGTAATTTGTCCATGTTGATTATATGTATACAAATCACCCGATTTTGAGGAATTTGGGTCGATAAAAGTCATTAAATTAGCAAAAAAATCATTAAGTTTTCTGCTTTTAATTTTTAAACCGTCGTTAGTATAATTTTCATCATTTGACAATCCTGAGGCTATTTGAGCATCAAAAGTCTTTCTTTCTTTTTTTGATAAAGTACCATCGCCGTTACTGTCAATCATTTTGTATGCGCCCAGCAAACCCGCAAGCTCGTCACGAGACAAATTGTTATCACCGTTTTTGTCAAATGCCTTATAAATATTAATCAATTCATTATCTTTGTTTACTTTTGCGGTAAAGTCCGATAAGCTAATTCCGTCACCTGATAACTTAAACCCGTCAATATTCATACCATCTGACATATAATACTCCTTTCCTGTTGTACGCAATCAGAATATCGGTATTTTATTTGATAAACTTTAATGATAAATACACATTTGTACTCAGCTATGCTATGCTATGCTATGCTATCAGGCATTATGATTGGGTTTTGGAGATTTGTAAATAATTATAACGAAGTATTTTCTGTGTGTGTTTCCCAATAGCTGTCTTTACGGTGCTTGAAAATTACAACGGCATTTTTTTAACTAATCCTGATTTACGAGGATAAAGTAACGGTGTTTTTTTATTTTTTTTAATAACAATAAGTTCTCGTTGAAAATCCCCTTCAAAAGGTAAGATATACTGTATTCTGTCGACTATTTCACAATTCAAAACTTCAAATGCGTTTTGAGCATTTTCAATTTCAACATCAGCATTTTTAGACTTAAATGCTACAAAATATGCACCTGTTTTTGCAAAAGGAATAGTATATTCCAACAACATGTTTAAAGATGCAACTGCACGAGATGTAACAACGTCAAAGTTCTCTTTATTGTTTTGTGCAAAATCTTCCGCTCTTGTACAAACGGGATATAAATTTTCCAATCTCAATTCTTTTTGAACAAGTTCAATAAAACCGATTTTTTTTGCAATGGAATCCAATGGATAAATATTCATCTCAGGATAAAATATCGACAAAGGCAAAGAAGGGAAGCCTCCGCCAGTACCGATATCAAGCAATTTTATATCCGTTGGTATATTATATTTTTGAAAAAATAAACTTAATGCCAAAGAGTCATAAATATGTTTTTCAAAAAGATTCGGCTCGTCATTTTTGCTTACAAGATTGGTGTGAGAATTGTATATTAAAAAAAGCCTGACAAAATCATTCAATCGTTGAGTCGCCAATTTTGTAACATTTATCCCAATCAATTCTTGCAATATATGCAATTTTTCTTCGTTTATCATTTATTCCTCTTTTTTATTAAAATCACTTACATACTTGTTATAAATATCAGAAGGCACTTTGCTTTTCAATTCCGCTAATCTTTGATGAATTTCATTCAATTTATCTTGAGACCCCACAGACATAGCAAAGTTTTTAGCTAAACAGAAAGCTTTAAATGCTTTGGGTATTTGTCTATCTTGCAAATAAAAATCTCCGATAGTCATATAAGCATTTGTTATATAATTTTTATCACTAATATGTTTTGCTGCAGTAAGCGATTTTAACAACCAATTCAAAATATCATTTGAACCCATAATTTTCGCCAACTCAGCAAGTTTAAAGCAAATATAATAAATACCTTCATTATTATTCAATTCAGTATCAATATTTAGTGCATTATTAAAATAAGCATATGCCGTTTTATAATTTAGAGTTTCCATTGCAAGCTCTGCCATGTTTGTATAAGCACCGGAAACACAAGTTGTCGGTTTATCTGCTGTCGCTATACACTTTTGATAATATTTAAAAGCAGAATCTGTAAACTTCAAATCATCCATTAATAAAGCATATTTATAATACGAATTTACAATATACTCATTATCAAGTGAGAGAGAATTCCCAATCATATCAAATGCCAATTTGTAACACTCAATTGCCCGATCCTGATTAGTTTGTTCATCTTCAATTTGCGCAAGTTCAATATATGCTTTAAAAACAATATTATCTGATACTGATGTTTTTTTCTTTATAAGATTTTCTAATATAACTCGTGCCTGATTAATTTTGTATGTCGATTTATAAATAAGAGCTATTTTTAATTTAACATTATTAATGTTTTCAGTATCATTTTGTGCGGTATACAAATCTGTAAGTCGATTGTAAAAATCAACGGCATCTGCAGTTTTATTTAGCAGTTTTGAACACTCGGCAAGATTTTCCAATATCAAAGTTTCATAATCTTTGAAATTTTTACTGTTTTTTTGTGACAACATCATACAAAAAATATTGAAAGCTTTTTCTGTTTCGTGTTCGGTTTGAGCCAAAACAGCCTGTTGATAAAGATTTTCCAATGTATTGCATTTTTTTTGTTCGCCTTCTTTTTGCTCAAAAGTTCGCTGCAATTTTTCTTTTGCAACATTTTCATTGTGTTGCCTTATATCAATAGGAGCTGATAAAAGCGACAATTCATCTTTTGTAAGTGCATATTTTTCAAATTTTGAATTATTTTTTTTATCAACAACTTTGTTTTTTGCATTTTCTTCTTTTTTGTCACTATCATCATTTATATTCGTATTTTTAATATTCCAAGCTGTTAAATTACTGTTTAAATAACTCATCAAAGACATATCCGCCTGAACTTTTTCTTTTGGCAAACTATGAGGAATAAAATTGTTATGATATTCAATTTGAGCACGCATAGTATCTCTAGAAATTAATATACATCTTTTGTTTGGAGGCAAAGGCAATTGTGAAGAATAAAAGTCCCTCCAAAAAGTATGTATTTTTCTTTTTTCAAAATTTGAAACCAAATTTTTTATATATTTTTTCAAATATGGCTTAATAAAAACAAAACCGTTTTCTTCAGATAAAATACATTTATCTCTAAAATACTCAAACTTTTCTTTTGTCAAAAAGTTTTCAGAATAAAGATATTCTATTCCTAAAGCTTGATTAAACAACGCTAAATAATGTATTACGTTTTCGGTATCTTCTAAAATAAAAGTAAACATCTTTTGGAACAAAAAATCTTCAAACAATAATCGTTTGGTTTTAAATTCATCAAGAAACGCACTCAAGGATATTTTCAAAGTCTTAATAATATTTACGGTATTTTGTAGAAAAAGAGTATTACCTCCTGTTATTTCATGGAATTTTTCTATATCAATTTTATTAAAAGTAATAGAATTATAACGAAAATATTCCGCAACCTGTTCTTGAGAGTAAGGCAAGACTTTTAAGAACATTTTTTTTGAAAATTTGTCAATAAAATCGGAATCAAAGTAATGAGAAACAAAAACAAACTTAAATTTGTTCATTGTACTAAGATGTTGAATATATGCAAGTATAGCATCTTTTTCTTGAACATCGGATTTAACAAAAACTTCTTCTAAAGAATCAAACACAAAAAGACAAGGAATATTTATATGGTTGATATAAGTATTAATTCTCTGAGTAAAAGAAGTTGTTTCTATTTTTGTAAAAGAAATTTTTTTCTGTTGAGAATATTTTTTTAAATCCTCAAAAAACGAAAGAAAGATATCGTCAAGTGTTGTTCCTTCAAAAAATTTAAACTTAAAAACAAGAATATTTTCTTCAAGATACTCAAATGAATCATTAAGCATTTGAGTTTTAAAAGCCCCTGCATCACCTTCAAGACAACAACAATTCAAATTGCCGTCAGCATAAAAATTGATTAATTCATCAAAGTTTTTATTGTTGATGGAAAAAGGGAATTTATAATGTATGTTCAAATCTTTTTTAAGAAAAATCTGTTCCATACTTACATATTATCATATTTAAAACTTTTAATGTTCCTTCAAAACATTGATAACAAAATCAATAGCACCGGAATTTTCATCAAAAATTATATGCGTATCCTTACAAGCTTGCTTGTAGTATTGTTCATCAGACAAAAGTTTTTCCATATCACATGCGAGTTCTTCAACTGAAGAAGAAAGTTTTGCAGCTTTTGTTTTGGTTAAAAACTCATAAATATCTTTAAAATTAAAAACACAATCTCCCGACAAAACAGGCTTACCCCAAATATTTGCCTCTAATGGATTATGTCCGCCGGTAGAAGAAAAACTTCCACCTATAAAAGCAAAATGTGAAACGGAAAACATTTTCATCAACTCACCCATTGTATCAAGCATAAGAATATCATTGTTTTCAAAAGTGTCTTGTTGACTTCTTTTGCCATATGCAAAACCTGACTTTTTCAACAATTCCGTTACTTGTTCATAACGTTCAGGATGTCTTGGTGCAAGGAGCAACTTTAATTTTGTGTCCAGAGCCTTGACTTTGGAAAACGATTCAAGAACTATTTCATCTTCGCCTTTGTGAGTACTTGCAGCAACTATCAAACGCGCTCCGTTAAGCTTTAAACTTTCGGCAAGTTGTGAAATTTCCACCTGTGACAACGTTGGTTTAATGTCAAATTTCAAATTACCCATAAATTTTGTTATTTCAGGGTTTGCTCCAACATCTTTAATTCTATCAACATCGCCTTGAGTTTGCATAAATATTCCTGCATACTGAGCCAATACAGGTTTAAAGAAAAATGAAAACTTCTTGTAACCTTTATATGAATGGGGTGATAAACGCCCGTTTACTATGTAAACAGGAATACTTTTTCTTTTGGCAAGATAAACAAAATCAGGCCAAATTTCAGTTTCCGCAATAATTATTTTATCAGGCTTTATTGTGTTCAAAAAAGAATTTACACTAAAGAAAAAATCAAACGGAAAATATGTAATTAAATCAACAGTAGTAGAAAGTTTTTTGTTTGCAATTTCTTGTCCTGTTTTAGTAGTTGTAGACAGAACTATATTACAATCAGGAAACTCCTCTCTTGTTCTCTTAACAAGTGCTTCTATTGCATTAACTTCTCCTACGGAAACCGCATGGAAAAATATTGTTTGTTTGTCATGGTTCAAATCTGCTTTGTAAAAGCCCAATTTAGTGAACAAACCAGCCCTAAACTTTGGAACAACAACCAAAGCAATCAGAATTATCGGAAAAAGCACAATTGCCGTTGATATCAAAGCAATATTATAAATCAATGAAAATAAAAACATAAAAACTCCTCTGTTCATTATATAGTTTATAAAAAACAGAAAGAGCAATCAAACTAAATTTTTATACCTGCAAAAGAGTTATAGTTATTAAACGCTTTAAATGAATGAGGCAAAGGATTTTTCATTGTAATATTTTCTTTTATTTGACATTTTCTGGTTTTAACGGCATCTTTGTAAATTTGGTGTTTTTGGTATTTTGCGGCAAAAATATTACGCAAATACGGTGTAATAATATTGCTTGCAAGAACAGATGCAGCAATTGCAGCAACCACACCGCAATTGTTTTTGTGTTTTTCAAGTTTAGCCAATGCGTCATTTACAGCTGTTTGTTGTGCAGGAGTCATTGCCTGTCCATTAAAAACATTTAATCTTGAAGGATTAGACAACAATTCAGTTAAATTTGTTCTTAATTCGGATTTTGTAAAAACATCTTTCCAGCTTACTGCATTGGGTTTAATTTTCTTGATTGCATCTGCAACCTCTTGTGTTAAAAAAGCTCCTTTTTCGACAATTTTATCACTGCCTTTTTTAATTAAGTCACATACCGTGTAAAACATAAAAATATTTACACCTGCATCTGCAGCTTCTTGAGGTAATAAAAATTTCTTTTTCTTCTTGTCTATATTTTTGTCAAACGCAACAACACACAACTGTGAAATAGCACCAAAAACAGTACCCAAAGCTCCCATATGCACAAGCAATTTACCGATATCTTGGGAGTAATTTTTAAACATATAATTGACAAAATCAGTTACAAACTTTGGAGTATTCATTGCTAATGAACCTCCTGTTTATTTGATTTTTCGGATTTGTTCATAGCTTTAACACCAATATTTGTTAACCACTTTGTTAACGGAGCATCCAACAAAAAGTTGGTAGCTATCATAACAACTGTAGCAACAAATGTTCCAATAGCTTTTTGGAATTTTTCAAATCTTTTGGTTAAAACATCTTCCGCAATAGGGAATATTGAGTCTTTACCTGTTAACAAAGGAACAAAAAGACTCCTGCCTTTTTTAGGTATAACTCGATCTACCAAACCTGCCGAATTAAATACTTTGTCATATTGGCAGAATTTTTTAACAAATGCTATACCGGCATAACGAACTGCAACGCCTACTGCAGTCCCTGCCACAATTTTCGCAACAGTTCTTGCAGCAGAAGTTTTTCGTGTTTCTTTATCAACATTTTTGTTTTTTAAATCAATAAAGGGTTGAGTAGCAAGTGCAGTAGCACCAAGAATAATACGTTGCTCGGGAGCATGCAGACATCTTCCTGCCCAATCCAAACATGATACTACTGTTTTGTTACTAATAATCACGGCAAAACCCTTCACATTTTGTCCTGCAGTTTACACAGCACGACATAGAACACTTCACACTATATATAAAACATTTTTTTTCAAAAAATTGCCATTTCACCAAAATTCTTTTTATTAACTTTTGTAACAAGTTTTCTTTACTATGTTTAAAACATCTTTAATCAGGGAATTATGTATGTGTAGGGAGCTATTCCTT
>CAMEWS010000018.1 GCA_945946765.1 uncultured Clostridia bacterium | reverse complement strand
ATAGGAATCGAACCTACAACCTACGGTTTACAAAACCGTTGCTCTACCATTGAGCCACTTCGGCATAGGATTATAATATTAAGGACATAATTTTGTGTCAAGAGGTATAATTTATTTTTTTAATTCCATATACACTTCTTGTACAACATTTCTCCAATCCCAAGCTCCTCTTTGTTTATAAATAGAAACAGAATCATACCATTGTGTTGTTTTGGTTTCATTAAACCAGCGCCATTCACTTGCGTACGGCAAAAGCAAAAAAGTTTTTACACCCAAAGCACCTGCCAAATTTGCCGCTGCGGTATCAACCGTAACAAAAACATCCAGCGCCAAAAGTTTTGTTGCCGTGTCATAAAAATCGCCCAAAGTTGAGCCAATATCAACAATTTGCGGAAATTCTTTAATTTGTTCAAATTTGTCTTCTTTTACAAATCCGTAAAATTTGCTGTTTTCAAGTTTTAATAATAACTCCAACTCTTTTAGAGGAATCGCTCTGTTGTCGTATCCGTCATAGCTGCCTTGCCAAAATAGCCCTATTTTCTTTTCGGAAACATCAAATCTTTCATCATTCGTTTTTTCTGCGGTTAAATACCCTTTAGAAAAAGGAATGTTTTCAAAATCCAACCCTAAATGATAATTTAAGTACATAACATTGTCGCTGTAATCATAAGGGACATCTTTTGTGTAAGCTATTTCTATATCGGGAAAATTCTTTTCAAACAGAGTTCTTAACTGATGTGAACAATAAAATTTGACGTGTGCAAATTTTTCTTTTGTAAGGTTTAAGTATCTGCAAAACATCAATTGGTCGCCAAAACCGGCATCATAATACACAAGCAGGGTTTTGTCTTTATGTTCTTTTCCGTCCCAATGGTTTTTATATTGTGCTTTTACTTCGGGCTTTTTGGTCATGTAATATTGATATCCTGTCTTGAAATCTTTTTGCGAAAGATAAGACATACCAATACTTAATTTTGTTATTTCACTTGTCGGTTTTAGTTTTAATGCCTGTTTAAAACACTTTATCGATTCAGGCATGTTACGTTCCATTCTGTAAATAACGCCAAGATTGTGCCATGCTTCATAGTTATCTTTTATTTTTAAAGATTTTTTGTAGCACTCTTTTTCCATAACAAGGTCGTGTTTCCTTTTGTATTGAAGTCCGAGATTGTTCCATCCCACATAATCTTTAGGGTCAAGAGCTAAACATTTTATGTAAAAATCAATGGCGTTATCGGTTTGTTCGGATTTTGATGCAAGTTTTGCAAGGTTTCTTATGAATTCAATATTTTGGGGTTCATATGCTATTGCTTTAGAAAAACACTCCATTGCTTGCGGATATTTTTTTTGTGCATAAAACGCCAGTCCGTAGTTTTGATAATATTCAGCACAGGGAAAACCCTCTATTGCGTATTGATAATATTTTAAAGCTTGCGCAAATTTTTGTTGGTGCAAATACACTGAGCCTAAAAGGTTTGAGACATCGGGTTGTTTGGGATTTTCTTTAAGAAATTCAAGATAAATTTTTTCGGCGTCTTCAAGTTTACCTTGAGCCTGAAACTCCAGTGCCGGTGCTATGTCGACAGGCATAAACTATTGCCTCACTTCTTCGTGGTAAATTCCGCCGCCGCATATTGTTTCGATAACTTTAAGCAAAAATTCTCTCGGTGCATCCATATGATTAATATAAAATTCTTTGTTTCCAAGATGATTAATTTTGATGATACAATTTTGTCCTCGTTCGGAAGGAATAAATAAAGATGCAACTTCGTGTTGCAAAATTGCTTCCAATTGATTTTCTTCATCAACACCTTTAACAATTTTGTTAAAATCACCTTTAATTGCAATTATTCTGTTGGAAATCATAGGCATTTCCACACCTCTGTATAATGCTTGAGGTTGGTTGTTCCATTTTGTTGTAAAACTGATTGTATGCCATAAAATATGCAAAATTAATATTGATTTTGATGAATCCGCTTCAAAATAAATGTTGTCTGTTGCTATACCTCTTGTGCTAAAAGTTTGTTTTAGGTATTCAACCGTAGCTTGCATGTTATCAGCAATTTTTACAAAGGTTTCTGCCGCATTCATTGTAGAACGTTGATGTTCTAAAAACTGCTTGTACATGTGTATAGAAACAAGATTAATCCTTTCCTGTATGACGGAGGATTTTCTGATGGAGGTTTCCAAATTATCAAAACTGTTGAAATTGTTATCCAATTTATCTCTCTTCAAGTTAAGAAGTTATAACTTATACCTTATTATATTGTACACAAAATCTTTTGTATAGTCCACTAATCTGTGTTAATGCCTTGATTTTTTAATAGTATTTAGATAAAATTTTACTATCGAAGTTTTATGAAGGTGTTATTATATGGCTAACGTGGCTAATTGTAAAAAATGTGGTGCACTCTTTTTGCAAACATCAAGAAGAGATATATGTGATAAATGTTTTGAAGAACAAAATAAATTATTGTCAGATATAAATAAATTTGTCATTTCTTCTCCTGAAGAAACAATTCCTTTGGATGATTTGCTCAAAAAATTTAATTTAACCAAAGATGAATTTGAAGAGCTTTATCTTGCAGGAAAATTTGTAAAAATTGGTCAAAAAGTTACTTTTGTATGTCAAAAATGTGGCAAAGTAGTGCCAATTGCAAACAAAACAAACTTTATTTGTGCATCTTGTGCTAAAAAATTGCAAAACGAAATTTAATAATCCGAAAAAATATGAAAATCGTAATAGTCGGATATGACAAAATGTTTTCAAATCTTATCACGGGTGTCCTCGACTCAGGACATAAAATCGTGGGTGTTTTTAGGCATGAGCGTGTTTTGTTTTCTTCTTTTTTGTTGTTTTTTAAAGATATTTTTGCACCAAGCAAAGATTTATCTTTTATAAAAAGTTATAATTTGCGTGAAATCAAAGCTCGTAGTGTAAATTCCGTAAAATTCAGAAACGAAATTTTAAAGCTTAATCCCGATATTATCCTTGTAGGTTCATGGAGTGAAAAATTTAAAAAGCCGATTATTAATTTGCCTAAAATCGGTACAATAAATTGTCATCCGTCTTTGTTGCCAAAATATAGAGGACCAAATCCCTATATGAGGGTAATAATGAACGGTGAGACAGAAACGGGAGTCACTTTTCATCTTATGGATGAAAACCTTGATACCGGGCCGATTCTTTGGCAAAAAAAGATAAATATTCAACAGGGCTTTAACGGAGATACCGGAGAAAGTTTGAAAAACAAGTGTTGCAATCTTGCTCGCAGCGGAATTTGTGAATTACTTACCGCTATGAATGATGAAATGATTATTCCTATCAATCAAAATGAAAAAGATGCAACGTATTATTCTCAGATTAGTGAAAAAGATATTTTGATAGATTTTGAAAAAAGTTCTGTTCAAATTAATGCTCTGATAAGAGCTCTTACACCATGGCAGCCTGCATATATTGCTCATAAAAAATCGTTTTTGCAAGTTGGTGAAATTAAATTTTTTGAAAATAATACAAGTGTAAAAACGCCTGCAACTGTTGTGAAAAAAAGTAAAAATGCATTGTGGATAACGACAGGGGATAATAAAATTGCAAAAATCAGCAAATTAAAATTGTTCGGTAAATTTGGACAACTGTTTACACCGTTATACCTTCGTTTTATGGTACATGCAGGGGATTTTTGTAAATAGTCGAAATCATGTGATATATAAATATTTCATCCTTTTGAATCATTGCAAATTGTTATATTTGTATAATTATGATTAAAAATGTATAATTGGATACATATATTATTAATATAAAGGTGGATAACATGACTGTATTAACGGAAAACGAAGGTTTAATTACCCAAATTATCGGGCCTGTAATTGACGTTGAATTTTCAAACGGAAATTTGCCTGAAATTTTTGACGCATTAGAAATTTATACTGAAGACGGACAAAAAACCGTTGCGGAAGTACAACAACTGTTGGGCGAAAATAAAATTCGCTCGGTTGCAATGTCTTCTACGGACGGCTTGCAAAGAGGTATGAAGGTAGTAAATACCAAAGCTCCAATTTCAATCCCCGTAGGTCAAGCTACATTGGGAAGAATCATGAATGTTTTGGGTGAGCCCGTTGATGAAATGGGACCTGTAGAAACAGAAAATTATCTTCCGATTCACAGACCTTCACCAAAACTTGTTGACCAAAATACAAACGTTGAAATTTTTGAAACCGGTATTAAAGCAATTGACTTGCTTCAACCATATCAAAAAGGTGGTAAAATCGGTTTGTTTGGCGGTGCCGGCGTTGGTAAAACCGTTTTGATTATGGAACTTATCCACAACATTGCACAAGAGCACTCGGGTGTATCTGTTTTTGGTGGTGTTGGAGAAAGAACTCGTGAAGGTAACGACCTGTGGAACGAAATGAAGGAATCAGGCGTACTTGATAAAGTAGCATTGATTTACGGTCAGATGAACGAGCCACCGGGAGCAAGAATGAGAGTTGGTCTTTCTGCATTGACAGCTGCCGAGTATTTCCGTGATTTTTCGAAACAAGACGTACTTTTATTTATTGATAACATTTTCAGATTTGTACAAGCAGGTTCTGAGGTATCTTCACTTTTGGGACGTATGCCTTCCGCAGTAGGTTATCAACCGACACTTTCTACGGAAATTGGTGAGTTACAAGAACGTATTACATCTACAAAAGACGGTTCAATTACCTCCGTACAGGCAATTTATGTTCCTGCCGACGACTTGACCGACCCTGCTCCGGCTACAACATTCTCTCACCTTGATGCATCAACGGTATTATCAAGACAAATTGCATCTTTGGGTATTTATCCTGCCGTTGACCCGCTTGCTTCAAGCTCAAGAGTGTTAGACCCTGTTATTATCGGAGAAGAACACTATAATGTAGCAAGACAGGTGCTTGAAGTTCTTCAAAAATACAAAGACCTTCAAGATATCATTGCGATTCTCGGTATGGATGAATTGTCGGAAGAAGATAAAGAAACGGTTAACAGAGCAAGAAAAATCCAAAGATTCCTTTCGCAACCGTTCTTTGTTGCCGAACAATTCTCGGGTATAGCAGGTAAATATGTAAAACTTGAAGATTCTATCAAAGGCTTTAAAGAAATTCTCGAAGGTAAACACGATGATATTCCTGAACAAGCGTTCTATATGGTGGGTACTATCGAAGAAGCTGTTGCTAAAGCCGAAGAAATGAAAAAAGCATAAACCGTGTGTGGAAGCTTGAAGGGCTTTCAGAACTGAAAGACCGTAAAGCTGAAACCGTTCGATAGCGACGTTACGAAGGAAACGAAGTTTCCGAAGTGAACAAATTTCTGTAAGAAATTTGACAGGAGCAAAAAGCATAAGCCGAGTGTGGAAGCTTGAAGGTAAAAAATGAGCAAAAAAATAAACTTAAAAATAATAACACATGAAAAAGAAGTCTATAACGACAAAGTTGACGCTGTGTATTCAAAAAGCGTAGAGGGTGAATTCGGTATTTTACCTGATCACCAACCGTTTATGGCTGCACTTGATATCGGTGTAACAAGAGCGGAAATTGAAGGTAAAATGGAGCATTTTACGACAATGGGCGGGATATTCCAATTTAAAAATAATGAAGCTCTTATTCTTACAGACCTTGCGGAATGTAGTGCCGATATTGATGTTACACGTGCAAAATCAGCAAAAGAAAGAGCAGAGGCAAGACTCGGTTCTCACGATGTTGAAATTGACAATGCCCGTGCAAATATTGCGCTGGCAAAAGCTATGGCAAGACTTAAAGCTGCCGGCAAAAAAGCGTAAGCCGTGTGTGAAGGTGTGACGGAGGTCACGCAGGTGACCGACATAACACCGAAACTTAATATCAGCGACGTAGGAGCGCAGGCAATGCCGAGCACCACAGGAGCAAAAAAGTGTAGTTTAATACGTTGCTGACTTAAGTATAATTTGCATAATAACGAGATATAATATGTTTTATTCATAAAATTCAAAAGAACGCATGATTATGCGTTCTTTTTTATTTTATAATAATTTTAGTGATAATAATCAGGTATGGATATGAAGATTTCAATTTTAGGTTCAACGGGTTCAATTGGCAGACAGGCTGTCGAAGTTATACAAAAAATGTCAGGTTTCTTTGAGGTTGTATCGCTTTGTGGCGGTGACAATATAGAGGTTATAAAAGAACAAATTAAACTTTTAAACCCGCAAAATGTTTGCGTTAAAACAGAAGAAAATGCTCTTAAACTTCAAAAGGAATTTCCTAAAATTAACGTTCTGTTTGGGGATAACGGATTAATTGAGGTAGCTTCAGATAAAACCAATGACAGAATACTTGTATCCGTATCGGGCAAAACAGGTTTAAAACCTACACTCGCCGCTATTGAAAACGGCATAGATGTTGCGCTTGCCAATAAAGAAACACTTGTTATGGCAGGTGATATAGTGATGAAACGTGCACAAGAAAAGGGCGTTAAAATATTGCCCGTTGATTCGGAGCATGGGGCGATTCATCAATGCCTTTTGGAACGGAAGGAAGTCGAAAAACTTATTATTACTGCATCAGGTGGACCTTTTAGGAATAAAACCGTTGACGATATAAAAAATGCAACGGTTGAAGAAACACTTCATCATCCCAGATGGAATATGGGTAAAAAAATCACTATTGATTCCGCAACACTGATGAACAAAGGGCTTGAAGTTATTGAGGCACATCATTTGTTCAATATGCCTTATGATAAAATACAGGTTGTTGTACACCCTCAAAGTATTGTACACAGTGCAGTTGAATATGTTGACGGTAGTGTAATTGCGCAATTGGGATTCCCTTCAATGCACATTCCCATTCAGTATACATTGACGTATCCTCACAGATTCGAAGGGATTGAAACAAGAAGTTTTGATTTTGTAAAAGCCGGCAGGTTGGATTTTGAAGAACCCGATTTGGAAAAATTCCCTTGTTTAAAACTTGCTTTTGAAGCGGGAAAACAAGGGGGAACTTTGCCTGTGGTTATGAATGCCGCAAACGAAGAAGCTGTTTATTTATTTTTAAATAAAAAAATATCGTTGTGGCAAATTTATGAAATCACCCGTAAATTTATGTCTGAACACAATAATATTATTTCTCCCTCGTTGGAAGAAATTCTTGAAACGGATAAAATTGTGCGATCAGAAGTGAAAAAAATGTTTGTATAATGTTTCCGCATTAAATATACACAAAAAGCAAACTTAATACTTTGTTTAAAAAGAATGTGTCTTATAATTATTAAAAATTTTTTGTAAAAATTACTACATATTTTGTGATAAATTTAAAAAGTTTGTGATAAATTATACATAACTTGAACCCCATTAACGGAAATTTGAAAAAGAAATATTATATTAATCAAAACGAATCTTATAATCTCTTTTTTATAACTTTAAAAGGATGGTTTGTATTTGGGTATTGGGGTGAAAGAATCAGACAGTTAATATTTTAGTCAAGGAGAGTTGTAAATATGCCGGATTATTTGACCAAAGAAGAAATTAAACAATGGAGAGGTTCTTTGGAAAAAATTACGCTGGAAGAGTTTGCTAAAAGACTCGGTAAAGTAATTAACGATGAAAAAGAAACAAATGATATGGTTGATATGGTTTATAAAAACCATACTTCAGAAGTCAGATACGTTACTAATGAAGAGCCGACCGTGAAAAAAAATAATTTTAAAGCTGAAAGAATCAGCTCTCTTGCTCAACAATCTTTTGAAAGAGAAAAAGAACTATCTTTGGAAATTGCTGAAAAAAATATAATTAAAAAATTAAATCAAAATAAAACAGAAACAAAATCTGCACAAAAAGAAGTAAAAACTCTGGCAAAAGCAGAAGTAAAACCGACAGTAAAACAAAAAGCAGATAAAAAAACACAGGTAAAAGAGGTTAAACCTGTTATTAAAGCAAGTATTGTCCAAGAAGAAGTTCAAGTTACATTTAAGAAAAACTTAACTCCTCGTGAACAAGCTGTTTTTGAACATTTTATGGGTCATAAAAATCAAATAGTTTACGCAAAAGAGCTTGCTCAAATCTTGGATTTGCCAAGAGATTATGTATACAAATATATTAAAAATCTCAGAGCAAAAATGAATGAAAATGTTATTCAAAATGCAGATAATGGCGGATTTGTTTTAGAATTGCAATAATCTGTGCGTATCTGAAATGCGTTAAACTTGCAAACGTTATTTAATGAAATTTTGAATAGAAATTAAAAAAGGAATTAAAGTCTGCTGACTATATGAAAAACTAAAAGAGGTCTTATACAAAGACCTCTTTTTATGATTGTTTAATAAAATAATACATCATGTCCTGGGATACGGTCGGGTGTTTTTTCTTTAGAAGATGTGGAAAGTCTTTCCGATACATTTTTTCTAAAAGGTGATGTATTATTTTTTTCTCTTTCATCAAATGAAGAAGAAACGGTTTTAAAAAGGTTGTTTCTATTCATGCAATTCATGATAAGACCTCTTTCTCTAAATAAATAAACACAGTAAATTAAATGACCTGATAATATATTATATCTTTTTTAATTAATTGAAAAGATGCTAAAGAATCAAAATTCAAAATTGTTACATTACACATGTAACAATTTTTAAGTGTAACCTCTACAATATTTGTAAAATAAGGTAAGTTATATTATAATGTTATGGCTAAACGTATAATTTTTAAGTGACACATTGAAAAAGTGAGCAGGCGCCGGTTGCGGTTAGCCGGTAGTAACTGTGGTACTAGATTAGATAAGTAAAACATACGGAATTAAGAAAGAATGGCTTTAACATTTCAAGAATTAATTTTAAATTTATCAAAATTTTGGTCGGACTATGGTTGTATAATTCAACAGCCTTATGATATCGAAAAGGGTGCTTCTACAATGAACCCGGCAACATTTTTGCGTTCATTGGGACCGGAACCTTGGAATACAGCAATGGTTGAACCTTGCAGACGTCCTACGGATGCCCGTTATGGCGAAAATCCCAACAGATTGGGACATTATTTTCAATATCAGGTAATTTTAAAACCGTCACCTGACAACGCTCAAGAGCTTTATTTAAAGAGCTTGGAAGCTATGGGTATTGATTTGTCGCAGCATGACGTACGTTTTGTTGAAGACAACTGGGAATCTCCTACTTTAGGTGCTGCAGGTGTGGGCTGGGAAGTATGGCTTGACGGTATGGAAATTACACAGTTCACATATTTTCAACAGGTGGGAGGTTTGGAAATCAAACCTGTTGCGTTGGAGCTTACTTACGGTTTGGAAAGAATCGCAATGTATTTGCAAAATGTAAATTCTGTTTACGATGTAATGTGGAATAAAGAATTAAAATATGGCGAAATTTATTTGCAAAACGAAATAGAACAATCAAAATACAACTTTGAGGTTTCGTCCGCAGATAAATTATTCAAAATGTTTGATATTTTTCAGGAAGAAGTTGAAAATTGTGTAGAAAATAAGTTGGTTTTGCCTGCTTATGACTATGTTTTAAAATGTTCGCATACATTTAACCTGCTTGATGCAAGAGGCGTTATTTCTAAAGATGAAAGAATTAATTTTATCAACAGAGTACGCAGAATGGCTGCTATGGTTGCAAAATTGTATGTTGAACAAAGAGAAGAATTAGGTTTCCCCCTACTTAAAAATAAAAAAGAAAAAATAACAATTTAATATATTAAAAAGGATAATTACATGAGCCAAAAAAATGTAACAGAATCCGGTCTAATGGAAAATTTTGTTTCAAAATTATTGAAGACAAAAAATCCGGATGAGATGTTAGCACAATCTAAAGAAACAGGTTTAAAGAAAACTTTAAACTGGGTTGATTTGGTAATTCTGGGTATTGGTGCCGTTATCGGAGCAGGTATTTTTTCAATGGTTGGAACGGCAGTTGTCGGAACAAATCATGACGGTGCAGGTCCTGCGCTTGTTATATCTATGATTATTGCGGCAGTTGCGTGTATTTTTTCTGCATTATGTTATGCGGAATTTGCAGCCATGATTCCTGTATCAGGCGGTGTTTATGCATATACATTTGCAACAATGGGTGAACTTATTGCCTGGATGGTAGGCTGGGTGCTTATGCTCCAATACACCATCGGTAATATTGCCGTTGCGTGCAGTTGGACAGGATATTTGTTTCAATTTTTAAGAGGTTTTGAGCCTTATACCGCACATTTGCCTGCAGCTTTGCAAGGTGTATGTCACCATATTATGTATCCGCCGTTGTGGTTGATTAATGATTACGGTTCGGCAAAAGCTGCTTATTTAAGCATGGGTATGAATCCGGATCAGTATATTCCGCATATTTTTGGTGTGATACCTTTTTCGGTTAACCTTCCGGCAATGTTTATGATTTTGCTTGTTACTTATATTCTTGTAAAAGGTATTTCAGAATCCAAAAACATGGCAAGTGTAATGGTAGTTATCAAATTGTTAGTAATTGCATTATTCATTGGTGTTGGTGCATTTTATGTAAAACCGGCAAACTGGGTTCCTTTTGTACCTAACGGATTTGGAAGTGTTCTTGTCAGTGCATTTACTATTTTCTTTGCATACACAGGATTTGATGCAATTTCTACTGCAGCGGAAGAAACCAAAAATCCGCAAAGAGATGTGCCTATTGGTATTATTGGTACATTGCTCGTTTGTACGGTAGTTTACATTTTTGTTGCATTGGTACTTACGGGTATAGTTCCTTGGAATATGATTAATATTGGTGCTCCTATTGCGCACGCTATACAAATGACGGGTCAAAACTGGATTGCAGGTTTGATTTCGTTGGGTGCGCTTACAGGTTTGACTTCAGTGTTGTTGGTTATGCAGCTTGCTGCTACAAGAATATTGTTCTCTATGGCTAGAGATAATTTTTTCCCGACAATATTGAAAAAAGTACACCCAGTGTATAAAACACCGCATATTATTACTTGGATAGTCGGTATTGCAATGATGATAGGTACTTTGTTCCTCGATTTAAATCTTGCGGCACAACTTTGTATCTTTAGCGTATTTACATCTTTCATCGTTGTATGTATCAGTGTTTTAATTTTAAGAAAAACAGATCCTGACAGAGAAAGACCGTTCAAGGTTCCGTTTTCTCCGTTGTTCCCTGCTTTGGGAGTAATATTCTGCGGAAGCTTGATGTTTGTAGCTATCAAAAGTATGGGGACACACGCACTTTTATTCCCGTTGTGGTTGGTAATCGGTATCAGTATTTATGCGGGTTATGGATATAAAAGAAACAGACGTGTGGAAAGAATTGAAGAAAAAAGACAACAAAACAAAGAAGCAAGAGAACAAGCAAGTTCTGAAGTATAACGTTATTATTCGGCTTTAAATTTAAGGCTGTAATGATAAATTTTCAAAGTAAAACAATTTAAAACAGCAGAATCGTTTTCGATTCTGCTGTTTTTTTAAAAACACATTATAAGACGTATTACCAAAACCATTCGGATTTGCTACAATCATAAAATGAATTATAATAAGGTTTTACAATTTATCAGAATCAGTGCTACATACAGCTTTATTTTGATGCTGTTGGAGCAGGTGCGTGAATTTTTTGAAACGCTTGGAGAAATGGCTTTGCGCACCTGTCAGGTTGTAAAAATTATTATAAAAAATGTTTTAAAAAGAGAATTGCGTATTCCCTTGGTAATTGAACAGTGTTCTCGCTTTGCAGTGGATTCTTTACCCATTACATTAACAATTGTTGGTATGGTTTCCGTCATTATCTCCATGCAAGTTGCTCCCGAAATGGTAAAACAAGGTGGCGAAAAATTTGTAGGTGCATTAATGGGGATTGTTACAACAAGAGAACTTGGGGCTATTATGTCGGGGTTTGCAATAATATCAATGATAGGCTCGGCTTATGCTTCTGAAGTGGCAACAATGCGTGTTACGGAGCAGATAGATGCTCTAAAAGTTTTAAAGGTAAATCCGATTGAATATTTGTTTGTGCCTCGTGTTATAGCAGGGTTTATTATGATGCCTGTTATCGTTGTGGTTGCTTCAACTTTTGGGCTAATTTGCGGTGGAGTTGCGGCATATTTGAGTGCGCATGTAAGCCGGCTTAATTATATAAGCTCTTTGTGGCAAGGGCTTTTTGTAAAAGATATTATGGTGTCTTTGGGAAAATCTGCATGTTTTGGTGCCGCAATAGCTATTATAAGTTGTACCTGCGGTTATCTTGCATACGGCGGGGCTAAGGGTGTCGGGCTTTCCACCACAAAAGCGGTTGTATGGTCATTTGTTGCAATATGTATAATAGATTATATTTTTGCAACATTGTTCTTCTTTTAAATTAAAATCTGTTGTTATGTTGAACTTGTTTCAGCATCGCAAAGATATGGTGTTACAAAACAAATTCAAAATGGCATAAAAAGGCAAAATTATGAGTATAGAAGTAAAAAACTTAACCAAAACTTTTAAAGACAAAAAGGTGCTTGATGATGTGTCGTTTAAGGTAGAAGACGGCGAAATTCTTGCGGTTGTGGGGTTAAGCGGTGCAGGTAAAAGTACGATTTTAAAACTTATCTGCGGGCTTACAAAGCCTGACAGCGGTGAAATTATAGTTTCTTCAGGCGATATCGCAATGGTGTTTCAGTACTCGGCACTGTTTGATTCTTTAAATGTGTATGAAAATATTGCTTTTGCTTTAAAAGAGCGCAAAGAGTTCAAGCATAAATACACTGAAGAACAGATAAAAGAGATTGTTGCCCAAAAGTTAAAACTTGTAGGGCTTGAAGGGATTGAAGAAAAAATGCCGCATGAACTTTCAGGCGGTATGCAAAAACGTGTAAGCTTTGCTCGTGCAATTGTAACAGACCCTCGTACAATTTTGTATGATGAGCCGACTGCGGGGTTAGACCCTGTTTCTTCAACAATTATCGAAGATTATATAGTTAGCTTACGTAATGAGTTGAATTCTTCATCCGTTATTGTTACTCACCAATTATCCACCATTCAAAGGTGTGCGGATAAGGTTATTATGTTGTATAATACTAAAATCGTATATGCAGGTACTCCACAGGACATGCTTGTTGGTGGTAACGAATATACAAAACAATTTATCGAAGCTTGCAAGGAAGGCCCCATGAAAGTTGCAGGCATACAATAGCGTAATTAAGAAACTAAGAATCGAAAGAGATTAAGATGCGTTTTTCTTCCTCATTTAAAGTCGGAATACTTACATTAACCGCACTTGTAATACTTATATTTTCTATATTGTGGATAAAAGGCAGAGCCTTGTCCGCAGGTGAAAGGCTGTTTGTTGATTTTAAAGACGTAAACGGAATGCGTCCCGGTTCGGGTGTGCAGCTTATGGGCTTTAGAATCGGTCAGGTGGAAGAAATTGCGCCCGTACTTTCCGATATTAACAATCCTTATGTAAGGGTAAAATTTGTTATTACGGAGCCTGATATTAAAATCCCTAATGCGTCAACAGTTTCTATTCAACAAACAGGTATTATCGGTGAACAATTTTTGGAAATTACGCCTCCTAAGCTCAGGACAATATATTTGCCAATAAACAGAGGCTCGCAAGTTCTTCACGAAAACGATAACGTAAAAATGGTGTTGAGTGACGAAATTCACGATGTCGGTAAAGTTAAAAAAGTTGAAATTATAGAAACAAGAACTTTGCCTATAAATGTTCAAGAAGAAATTAAAACTCAATCTGCATACAAAGTAGGTTATGTAATTACATTACCGGGGTTGCAATTGCCTGATAGAATGCAGGGTAAAGTGGTTAAAGATGATTCTAAAAATGCACTTTCCATAAAATCTTATACAAAAATGGAGTTTGCTTATCCTCAAACCACTTCAAGATTTACGGTTATAGAACCATTAAGATTGTCAGATTTTATGGATTTACAATACAGAGCTGCAATGGCTTTGGCAGAAACAAACGAAAAACTCTCTGCAATTATGTCTGACGATGTAATAAACGATTTGAAAAAAATTGTCGGCAATGTTGATTTGTTAACAATTAAAGCAAATTCTACGCTTGATAAAACTCAAATGTTGATTGATTCTACAAGAGAAGATTTGAATTCTTTAATGGGTACAACAGATAAAATGTCGGGTAAAATTATGTTGCTTACCGATAACATAAACAATATTATCGGGGATAAAGATTTTAAAGACACTCTTATGTCTACAACAAAATCAATCGACAGATTGTCGCAAAACCTTAACAAATTGATAGAAGACCCGAAAACACGACAAACTCTTGATGATTTGCAGGTCGCAAGCAAAAATATATCCGAAATTGCACAATACGTAAACACAATGACAAAAGACCCTGCGCTTAAGTCACAGGTAAATACAACCGTTACCAAGTTTAATAAAGCGTTGGATGACTTGTCTTGCACTTTAGAAACGGTTAATTCTCTTACAACGGACAAAAAGACAGAGCTTAACAGTACAATCAATGATGTTTCCGTAACTGCTAAAAATATGCGTAAGTTTTCGGAAAAATTGAACAAACGATTCTTGTTGTTCAGATTGATGTTCTAGTTAAAAATCAGACAGTGGCTAACTAAGCTGCTTTGATTTTGTGGAAAATGTTCGGTTTTCTACGGAATTACAAGAACATGTTTTTGCTTGAATTAAGGAGTGCGTTAAAACATACACTGATTTTTGTAAAATTCAACCAAAATTATAAGTTATCGTCTTCAAACCCCGGAGAACGTGAGGGCAAATTTGCGTATCCCGGATTTGAAAATACTGTTTTCCTTATAAATTTACTTGTATAATTTCCTTTTATAAACAGTTTTTTTAAAGTATTTTCCCTTACCACAAGCGGATGCATGCTGTCATTGTATCGTGGGTCTTTTTCTGAAAGTTGTGTCCAAACTGCAGCTTCCATTGTCCAAGCGTATGTTTCTTCGTTTAGCGAATTAAAATCATCTTGGTGCAAAGCTTCGTGTGAAAGTACCGCCGCTAAAGCAGGTGCGGGTGCGTCTTCGTGCTTTTGGTTTATGTAAATATAGAGTCTGTCTTTTTTCTTCCATCCCAAAGCATCAAAGTTTGCATAGGCTTGTCCGAATTTGCTAAGGTCTTCAAAGCTTACTATCATAGGTTTTCCTGATAGGTTGTTACCAAGAAGTGCTTTTCTTGAGTAATCGGCAAGGCCGCCTTTCATAAGTTCCATTGCTTCCATGATTCGTTCTTCTTTTGTAACACCTTTGTAGGTTTTTTTTAGTGTGGCAGAACGCTCTTTTTGTTCTTTGGATATAGGGTTACCTTCGCTGTCGGTGAAAATTTGTTCTTTTTTCTTTTTAAAATTGGCTTTTGTGTTTTCTACAAAATTGGTTTGTTGTTGTTTTATTTCAATTTTGGGTCTTAGCATTGGAGGTGGGTCAATTTCTTGAGCGGTTGTTGGTGCCGAATTGTATTGCATAAGACAGCAAGATAGCAGGCATGATATTAAAATTTTTAAACTTGTTTTTTTCAAAAGTAAATCCTTTTTCTCAACTACCCATAGTTACATTATTAATTATTATTTTTATAATATCAAATTTGGGACAATTTAAGGTAAATATATGGTAAATTTTTATAATAAAATGCCGATATTATGACATATCGGCATTTTACTTATTTTGTTAATTCCTTTAAAAAGTTTGGTAATGCAAATCGTGCAAGGTGATAATCTTTGTTGTAAATTTTACATTGTTTTGAAACTTTTTCTGCTCTTTGTTCATCAATGTATGAAAGCGGTTTAACATCTTTTGAGCAAAAACTCCAGCACCAGTAACCGCCTGGGTATGAAGGAATAGGCCCTGAGAAAGTATCAACAATTGGGAATACTTTTCTTAAAAGCGGATATATTTTTTTAATTTCTTCCTGATTTATAAATGGTGATTCTGACTGAGAAGTCATAATGCCGCCTTCTTTTAAAGCCTCTTTAACGTTTGTATAAAATTCTTCCGTAAACAGACCTTCTCCCGGTCCTAACGGGTCAGTGGAATCTATAAGAATTACATCATATTGTGCTTTTTTGTCTTTAATAAATTCGATAGCATCTTCAATTCTTACCTCAACTTTTGGGTTATCCAATTCGCACCCGATTGTCGGTAAGTATTTTTTGCAAGCGTCCACTACCATACCGTCTATTTCGCAAAGTACAACTTTTTTAACGGTGTCGTGTTTCAAAACTTCTCTTATTGTGCCGCCGTCACCACCTCCTATTACAAGGACAGATTCAGGGTTTTTGTGGTTAATCATTGGTATATGTGCAATCATTTCATGATAAAAATATTCATCACGCTCTGTTGTCATCATCAAACCGTCTATTGTAAGCACTCTGCCCATTGACTCCGTATCAAAAATATCAATTTTTTGGAATTCCGATTGACCGCTAAACAATGTTTCTTTTACTGTCATACAGCAACCAAAACCGTCTTTGCTAAGTTCAGAATATTTCATATCCAGCATAATATTTACCTCTTTTAAATAATCAATGATTTTGATTATATCATGCTGAAAAATTTTATTTAAATATGTCTAATGCAAACCTTTATCTGAAAATATGTCAAAACAGTAATCATTTTTGCTTGAAAACAGTCTGTCATCATGCCCTGCAAGTTTTAATTCCATTTTGTATTCCAATGATTTATTGCAGTGTTTTATCAATTTTATGCCGGAATTTCCTTTTTCTGTAGAAAAAGATGATAAAGCCGATTCAAAGCCTTCAAGATATTCAAGACAAACAGGGTAAAGGTATTTGTTGCATATTTCTTGTTTTGCTTTTGCAGCAAATGTTGCTGTAATATTTTCGTTTTCTTTGTTGTTAACATTAATTTGAACACTTGTATTAGTGTTTATATAGTCATTTTCTATAATATATTTTAAAATAGTTTTATCTATCAAATCTTTTTCATTGAATATTGTTAAAATTTTGGATAAAAATGTTTTTTCAATTGTACTTAAATCATTGTAATCGCTGAGTTTACAAAGGTATTCTATCGCAGAATCTTTATTGGTTTTTTCTATTATTTTAGGTAGAATTTCCGAATATTCTACAAATTCCAGAGAGTCGGGATAACTTTCTACAATTTCTGCGTTTAATATATATTTGCCGGCTGTATCAGGATTTAAGAATCCGTCTTTTTTTATTGCATATTTTTGTGCATTAATAAATATCGGGTTTTTATTATCTTTATCTTTATAATGATTGTATGTGTCCCTTCTTAAAATAGCATTTTGAATTTTTTCTTTAAAATTAGGCTCTTTGCCCTGACAGGAAAGGGTTTTGTTAATAAGGTCTATGATAAAATCGGTTTCTGCGTTGTCTGAATCAAGTGATGTGGGGCGATATTTTTCACAAATATTAGCCATATTGCTCAAATCGTTCATATATAAGATGTTCATTGCGTTATCAAATTTGTCTTTATATTGTTTTAATTGAACAGATTTTTTTTGTTCCTGTTTTAGCTTTTCTGCAAGCTTTTGTCTTTCTTTTATATTTACTTGTTCTGTACCTTTGGGCGAAATTTTTTCGTCTTGTAAAAATTCAATACTTTCATCAATTGTTTTTTCGCCGTCTTTTATGGAATCAAGTTCTCTTAAAAATTGGATTAACGGAGGTATATCTTCTTGTATAAAATTACAGGAATCAAAATTCATTATATATTCAAAAATTCTGTTATCATTGCCAATTTCTGTGTTAGCATAGTAGTTCAATCTGTTTTTAAAGTCTTCAGTATTGTACAAATCATAACTTCTTTGTGCTGTTTGAATTTCTTTGGCAGATTTTATAAAACTTTTGATTTTTTCAGAAACTTTTTCAAATCTAAAATCAGGCTCTTTTAATGAACCTGCATTTATTGTTATATTGCCTTCAGTATAGGCAATGTTATTTAATTTTTTGTTCTCTAAATATTGTTGTTTAACAACAGAAAGAACAAAATCATCATAGTCTATGCATAGAAGTTTTATGTCATTTTCTGACAATCGAAGTTTTTTCTTGTTATACATAGGCATAGATGCAATTGCATCTTTTTTTATTAAGTCAATATATTTTTGCAATGCCGTCTTAATTACAGTAGGCATAAGTTTTGCGTATAGTAAAGATTTGTCAAGTTTATAAGTGTCGGCAATATTATCCATAATAGGTAATGTATATTGAGTTAAAAATTCTATTATAGAATTTTTATTACCTTGTGAAATAAGTTCATATAAGTCTACATAAAAATCTTTAGTTAAATTTGTTACAATTGCTTGCGCTATCTTGTTTTCAGGTTTTTGGGGTATTGTTATCTTCGGATATTTTTTCTTTAATTCTTTTACTGTTTGTATATTATTTAAGTCTTGATAATATTCGTTATAAATTTTCTCAAGATTAAAATTGTCTTCAATGATAGCAGACTTGAATTTGTTTGCAAGTTGCAAATCTGTTTTTTCATCAAGTTTGGGTGTTTTAGGTTTATTAAAGAAGGTGGGTTTTTGTTTGCTAAATACTTCATATTCAGCTTTGAGTGCTAATAATTGTTTTATTTTAACTTGTTTTGGAATTGTAGAGTCATTGTAAATTTCTTCTAATCTTTCATTAAAAATTTTATGTTTTTCTTCTCTGTTTCTATACCATAACAATGTTTTCGTTAGTTTTTCGATTGGCGAAAGTTCTACAGGAGCAGTAACAAGAGTTTCATTAAGTTTTCTCAGTAATTTGCTTTTTTCTGCTTCAATATCTGTTTTTTTCTTTTTTACACCGACTATTGCGCCAAACGAAATGCGAGAATAATTAAAAAGTTCTTGTTGGTGTTCTATATTTGTTTTTTTATCAGATTTTCTTTTTTGATAAGGTAAAATCTGTTGGTTTTGTACTAAGTTCCTGTTAATAATTTTCATGACAGTTATATAACGTTAATGAAAGAAAAAATTTGTTATTTATTATAAAAAATTTACAAAAATTATATTTAAAAAAACAGTATTTTCATCAGTTTGTATTATTAAATAATGTAAATTTTATAAACAAAATTTTGAATAATTAGCAAAAGAAAATAGTTATGTATTTTAGTGCAAACAAATAATGTATTAATAACGGCAGGTTGTGTTTATGCCAATTACCTTTCGAGAACCGTTAGGTTCTTACAACAAAAAAGAGAAGCTTTCTTTATATCGAGGGCAAATATATAAAAATCCCCCAATTGCATTTCGCGGTAAAACCGAGGATGAGTTTTTTTCTTCGATAAAAGATGGAGATGAACAAACTGCGTTGTCATTACTAAATAAAATTAATTTTGATATAACTGCACAAGATGAAGAAAACGGTAATAATGTTTTTCATTATATATTGCAAAATAATTCTGAATTGTTATGGCAAAAACTAAATACACTTTTAAGAAATATCATTTCTCGTATCCACCCCGAAAATATTAGCATTGCTTTATCTGAAAAAAATAACCAAAGTAAACTTCCTTTAGAGTGTTCGGTAGACAATATTTTTTTGAATAAAGTAAAAGAAGATTTAAATTTTATTAGTAAAACAAGAAATATTTCTTTAGTATCTGACGAAACACCGGTTACTAATCCTGTATCGTTTAATACTCCAACAAATGTATTGCAATCACCAAAAACAATTGTTGAAAAACAACCAGTTGAAAATAAAAAAGAAGTACAGGAAGAAAATCTTGTAGGGAATGAAATTCCTAATAATGTTGAAATAGGAGCCGGATTGGGCTTTTTTGACGATTTTGAGGTTTGTTCGCAAACAAATCAAAAAGGTGTTTTTGCTGATGTAATAGGTCTTGAGAGTGCTAAAAAAGTTTTGGAAGATTATGTAATTAATCCGATTAATAATAACAAACCGATTCTGGTTAACGGAATATTACTGTACGGAAATGGTAATAACGGAAAGACTTACCTTGTAGAATCTTTAGCTAAGGAATTAAACAAAGAAATTATCGGAGTCAAAAAAATATTAAGTCTTTTGGAAAATTCTGATTTAAATGAGGAAGAACGTTCAAAAATTTTAGATAAGTATATAATTTCGATTTCCATAGATGATTACAGGGATATTGATAATATTTTGGAGTATATTAGCAACAATTACAAAAGAACGGGTCGTCAAACAATTGTGTTTATTGATGAATTGGCAAAATTGTTCCAATCAGATATTAATATTAGCGGTCGTTATTCTTCAAGAGATATTCCCGAGTTTATGCGCAAATTCGATAATTTTTCACTTAAAGGCGGGGTGTTGATTGGTACAACCAATGATATAGGAGTTTTGCAAGCCGATATATTGCGTTCAAACCGTTTTCAAAAAAAAGTGGAATTGAAATTCCCCAATCCTCAAGAAAGAGATGGTGTTTTAAAGAAATTCTTTGGAAATAAATTAAATATATCAGATGAAGATTATAATAAAATAATAAAGAAAACAGCAGGGTTTTCATATGGTGATTTGTCAGTAATTGCAAGACTGATCGCTTCTGAAAATGATGTGATTGACAAAGATACCCTTAATGAGGCAATAGAAGTATACGCAAAAGAAAACAATATGGGTAAACTTAGCGATGAAGGTACAACTTCTAACTATGATACTCCGTTTTTACAAAGGAAAAATGTTACTGTTAATTTTTCTGATGTCGCAGGCATGGATGATGTAAAAACTGTTTTCAAGAAAACAGTGTTAGAACGCTTAAAACCGGAAGTTGTTGCACGATTCAAAGAAAATAAGCGCCCCGTAATTTCTACAAATTTCTTGCTATACGGCCCTCCGGGAACAGGTAAGACCTTTATTGTTGAAGCTTTGTCAGGCGAATCTAAAATTCCTATGTATAAAATTGATGCATCTACCTTTATGGATAAGTATGTTGGGGAATCGGAAAAAAACCTTAGACGTATATTTACGCAGCTTGAAACAAAATATAGAGAAACAGGCGAATACAGTATTCTTTTTATAGATGAAGCCAATAAAATTCTTGGCAGACGTGATAGTGCAAACTCCAGAGATTCTGAATATGTTGAACAACTTTTGCAATACATAGATAATTCTTTTGAAAGAGGGATTATAACGATTACTGCGACAAACTATAAGGATAAAATGGATGAAGCTGTTTTAAGTCGTTTGGGGCAACAAATTATGATAGGTTACCCTGATTTGGATACAATAAAATCTTTAATTAAAATTCAATTGAGAAATATAAAAACAGCATCACAAATAACAGACAAAGAAGTTTTTGAAATAGCAAAATGTTTAAGAGGTTTTGGTTCAAGAGAGATTAAGCAAATGATTACTGCGATTGTAGATGAAAACCTTCAAGGTGATAATAAACAGCTTACTCTTGAAGATTTTAAAATCGGGATTTCAAAATATGCACAATCCCATGAATTACCTGCTATTAATGAACGAAACAGGACATCGGCTTATGACAAAATTATAAAAAGATTGGAAATTTCACCTGATGACCCGCAATCGTTAGATGATATTGGCGGTATGCAAGAAGTAAAAGAAAAACTTCTAAATGCAGTGATGTCTTCCTCGTTAAAACCTGAAATTGCCGAAAGATATAGAGCAAATAAGGTAAAAGGTCAAAATGGAATTTTGCTTTACGGTGCGCCAGGTTGTGGAAAAACTTACATTATGAAAGCCCTCGCAGCTCATTTGGATTTGCCGATATACGAGTTTAAACTTTCGCGATATGGAAGCAAATGGGCGCATGAAACAACTAATAATATTGCAAATGTTTTTAATCAACTTAAAGAAAAATACAGAAAAACAGGTGAACGAAGCATACTTATGCTTGATGAATTTGAAGATATTGCTTCAAAACGGGACAATGAAATAAATTCTCACCGCATAGAAGAAGTAAATGCATTGTTAAAGGAAATATCCGATGCTGAGCGCAATGGCATTATTGTTGTTGCTGCAACAAACCACTATAACAGAATTGATGATGCCATGAAACGTCCCGGTAGATTCGTAAGTGTAGAAGTTACTCCACCCGATATGCCTGCAAGAGCGGACATTATTAAAAAATCTTTGTCAGGTAGAGAAATTGCTCAAAACTTGTTTGAAGATGAAAGCAATTTTGAAATACTTGCACAAAAAACAGAAAATTTTGCTATTGTAGACATAACAGAAACAATTAACAGTCTTATCAAAGAAGCAATTGATAACAATGTTGAAAAATTAACTTTAAAAGATTTCGAAACAGCTTTTGAAATACGCCAAAAAGAAAAAGCAAAAGAACAGGAAATTAATAAATCAAATTTAATAATGTAAGTGGAAATTTTATTATGCGAATTTTAAATGTGACATTTAATACAAATAATAAATTCAACGGATTTCAAAAAAGAAAAATATCAAACGGATGTTTTTCTAATCCGATTGTTTGTGTTGGTTCTCAAATTTCATTAGTCCCAATTAATTCTTATGTAAACAAAATTTCTTTTAAAGGTAATCAAAAAGCCAATATATCAAAACTCCAATCTTTAGGTTATGAAGTAGCAAAAGTTGATAACGGGAAGTTAATTAATAAAGGCAAAAATATTATTTTAAGAAGTCGACAAGATTTAATTGCGCTTTCAAAAACTGATACGGCGTGGAATAAAAATTTTGTTTTGGCATCTAATATAGATTTAAAAAATGAACAGTTTGACGGGATAGGTAATTTAAAAAAATATTTTTCGGGAGAGTTTAATGGTAATGGGTATATTATTAAAAATTTACGTATAGATAAAAGTAATTTTAATAGGGTAGGTTTTTTTAGAACATGTGATAATGCACGTATAAAAAATTTAATTTTTGAAAATGCATTTGTAAGCGGAAAAAGTGAAGTAGGCGGGTTAATTGGTTCTTCAGAAAATGATACGGTTATTGAGAATGTGAAATTTTACGGTAATGTTGTTGCGAAAAATGTATCAGGCGGTTTGGTCGGATATTCTAAAAATACAATATTGGAAAACATTATATTTGACGGTAATATTACTAATGTTTCACAAAATAATAGCATAGAAGAAAATTCTATATTTACATCATCTTTTTCAAAAGATTCAGTTAGTGACAATATGTTTTTTGGCGGTGTTGTTGGAATCGCAGAAAGTTCAGGAATTAATGCTGCAAGCGTGAAGGCAAAAATTAGTTCAACAGGTGTGGCAGGCGGTCTTGTCGGTTCGGCAAATTGGGTTGATGTCACTAATAGTGTGTTTAAAGGCGATATAAAAAAGTCCAAGCAAATTGGTAGTTTAGCAGCAATTGCTCAAAACTCTGTTTTCTCAAAATCTTATTCTTTAAATGAAATTCCCCTTGTTGGATGTAATAAAAGTTCGGATTTAAAAGACTGTTTCTCTAAAATAGAATTTGTAAATAAGGATGATTACTTGAATTGGGATAAGTCAGTATGGAATATTGCACCTAAAAAACTTCCACGTCTTAAATCTGATGTATTAAATTCTTCTTGTGAAAAGATATTTTTAGAAGATGTTAACAATGATATTATCCTAAATAACATTAAAATAGGTTTAAATTATGTACCACCCAAAAGTATTAAATTAAAACTTTCGGATATGGAACCGCCTAAACATTATTCTGAAAATGAAGGGATTATCAGAGAAATTGAAAGCTGCACTGACTCAAAAAAACTTGCAAAGCTCTTTGCGTATTGGACAGACGGCTTTAGACCGGGCTTTAATCCGGAAGCCAAAAGGCATGATGAAATTTTACTTGCGCTTGTAAAAAATAAACATTTAGATATGAATAAAAAGTGGAATTCTAATAAAGCGTTGGTATATACTCTGGCTATGGTAGGGATAATGGATGAGGCAACAATGTGTACCCCTTTGTATGTATTGTCCTGTCTAAACAAAGGATATATTTTTAATGAAGCATTAAAAAGAGATGATGTAGATCCGTTTTTTTGTAGTGGCAGTGACAATGATTTGACTGCTTTTGACGGTTTATTTAGAAACCCGATTGTTACTAATACATTTTTGCTTTTTAATGCTAAAAAACCAAAAATCAGAGTTTATGTCGAAGCTATGAAGTCAAAGTATTTAGGTTTTAGCTCTCCGGATTTACTTACTAATTTGTTGTGTAAATACCCTATTGAAGAATTTGATTATGATGAATCAACTAATGAAATTAGTGTTCCAGCATATATGTTGAGTGAGCTGGATGATGTTATTGATATAGACATTGAAGGACAAAAAGATTTTTCGACTTTGATGAAAGTGGCAAATTCTCCTGATATCCCTGCAAATTATGTTGATTCGTTGGGGAATAATATACTTCATATTGTAGCCGACAGGAAAAATTTTGATTTTGAAGAAATGGTAATTTACAATCTTGCGACTAAAAACGGTGCAAATGTTAATTTGAAGAATAATCAAGGTAAAACTCCTTTCAAAATTGCATTGGAAAATAAAAATGATATCTTAGGTGTATTGATGCTTCAGAATGGTGTAAACGAAAGATTTGAGACAGATGCCGAAGGCAATAATGTTCTTATGGTAAATGTGAAATATAATAATACTCCTCAAGCATTATTGATATTGGAGAATATTCATAAACAAGGCTTTTCTGTTAATACACGTAATAAATATGCTACGACCTCGTTAATTGAAGCGGTAAAACAGCAAAAATTAAAACAAATAAATTATCTTTTAAATAACGGTGCAGCTGTTGATTTGTGTGATGAAAACGGGCAGACTGCATTGCATCATGCCTTTATTAATCATGATGTTAATTCAATAAAAATGTTGATGGATAATCTTTGCTGCTTGGAAGTTAAGGATAAAATGGGTTGTACACCTAAGGATTATTGGCCTGAATGCATGGAAGATGAAAATTTCAAAAAGTTGAATTTTGATGCCGCTGTTATTACGCAATGTTGTTCCGGTATAGAAAATGTGGAATCTCAAGCTTTCAACATGACCGAAATTAATAATAATCTTAAAAATTATTCGGATGGAATGAGTTTTGATGTCGACAAATTAAAAGGGCGAGGAGCCGAACTTGAAAAATCTTTGATTAGGTTATTTAGTTATTTGTGTTGTAATACTCTTGATGAGGAAGATGCAGATGAAATACTATGGCAACTTGTTCAAACAAATAATCCTTACGCTAAAGAATGTTTAATTAAGATTTTAAAGACACAGCCTGTTGATGTAAACAAACAAAATAGTAATGGTGAAACACCGTTAATTCTTGCTCTAAAAAGTTATCAAGAAGCAAGAACTAATAAAGAAAAATTGGCTAATATGCAAATTGTTAAATGTTTATTAGATTTTGGAGCAAATGTGGACATTGCAGATAATAATCAACAAACTGCATTGCATCAGGCTGTTTTTTCAAACAATATTATTTTGTTAAACGAGGTGTTGGGAAAACACCCTAATATAAATTATACAGATATTAACGGATATAATCCGATTCAATATTTAAGTGATGATAATGAAGATCCGATGTGCAAAGTTTATAACATTTATGCACAAAAAAGAGCGTTGAAGAAATAAGGAGAATAATATGAATATTACTGCTGTAAACCCTTTTACCTATAAAAGCGAGTATAAAAAATCAAATGACTCGAAGATGGTCAATAATATAACAAATGTTGGTTTAAAAAAACAAAATCTTCCGATTTTCTTTTATAAACCGTCATTCGGATATTGCGAACCGCATATGCGTCTAATGTCAACATTAAATAATCAATTTGCTAATGCGGTAAATTCTATTATATCCAAAAGAGATGAAGTTTTGGCTTTTGCAAAGGCTCGTCAACAAAAAATTGATGAGAACAACAGTATTTACAAACTGTCTGCACAAATGCTTGCACAGTACGCAAACTATCAATATTCTATGGCAGAGGTAATTCCTTCTTATGCAATGGAATCTGCGCCTGAGATTGCAGCTGCATTAACTCGTACTACGGTGTATACAAATCCTGTTGATATTATGTTGGTGCTTAAAAATATTCCTGAACTGCAAACAGCAGAAGGCTTTGATAAAAACACAGGTAAACCGTATACCGATGAACAAATGAGAAAGTCAAAAGCAAATACACAGTTATATACAGCTGTATTACTTTTGGAAATGCTTGATAAAAATCTTGAAAAATCGGAATTGGACGAAAAAGCAAAATCAATGATTGTAACTTTAAGACAATCGGTTCTTGATTCAATTTCTTCTATATATGGCAGTGATGCTTATGAAAGAATTCAGGTATTGAAAAAAATGGGAAAAAATGCAAGTATAGAGGATAAAAGAAAATCTTTGGATTTGGTTCGGGAATTTGACGAAAAAGCACAGGCTCTTAATTTTGGCAGTGTTTTTAATGAAAAATTAAATGAGTTAATTAATCATATCAATACTGTTGAAAATAGAATAAATGAAGTTGATAAAAACACGCAGGAGGTAAAAATCCCGACAGTAAAATTAATGTATCACACTCATCCTGAAGGTATGGAGCACAGTCATTCTCACGACCATTGCCATCATGACCATGAGCACGATGGTTTAACGCATGAGCAAATGCATCAACTTGGTATAGAGCATAGTCACAAAAATATAAATATAGAAAATAAGTAATAAAGAGAAGGAGTGTAATATGAAAATTTCAGCTTTATCACAAATTTCTTCAACAAAAAAACTATTGGCACACTCAAATCCGATTGTTCAAAATTATTCAGATGTTCAAAGTTCCCAAATTACAAATGGACAAGTTACAAAAGAACTACCGTCATTTCATACAATAGGTCTTAGCATTGCATTTGCAGGCAATAACGACCAAAAAGAAGACGGAGTCAATGTTGTAAACGTAAAAGCAAAAATTGAAGAAACCAAACAAAAAATTGCGGTATTAAAAGCTGAAACAGACATAGAAAGATCACCTCTTGTTCAAGAAGCCTATAACAAAATCAGAAATTATGATAACTGGCAGGCTATAAAAGATTCTGTGTATACAGATGCAAAAGCAGCGGCTGAAAAAGAACGTAAAGCAAAAAGGAGATTTTATGGTTCTTATGGTGTAAACGCATATAATGCAAAAATGGAAGAAATGTATTATTCAAAAGACAGAGCCAACAGCTTATTTCCTTCGGATGTGCAAAAATACAGAGAAATCATTGCGTTGTATGAAAAAAATGTTAATACTGATGAAGAAAGCAGACTTAAACAAATTAAAATTTTAGAAGAAAAACTTGCTGAATTGATAGCAAATTTGGATTATGCTCAGTTATATGACGAAATTAATGCAATAACTAATAGCAATGGAGGTGTAGAAAACCGTATTGCAGGATACAGAGATGTTAAAGACGAAATAACAAGAAGCTTTGTAAACCCTATTATTGCAAGCAAAAATGATGCAACCGTTCATGTTCCGCCTGCAGTGATGTTGTATGGTGCTTTAGGCTGCGGTAAAACCACCTTTTTAAATGCTATACAAGAACAAACACAAAATTATGCAGTTGTTGTGGATTTGTCTAATGAGCTTGATGCTAATGAATCCGCATTTAAAAGACGCATTAATTATTATCTTGATGAAGCAAAAAAACGTTATAATGAAACCGGAAAACGAACTATTTATCTTATCAACGAAGCTGAGCAGTTTTTTTGTATAACACCTGAAGATATTAAAAATTCCGGTATGCTGTATAATGCAAGTGATATTGGGAAAATAGAAGCATACAACGAAGGAACAAATCCAGTTGCAAATGTAACTTATTTTAAATCATTGTTTGATACAATATCTAAAATTCCTACCGATAAAGACCCCAGAGGGGCAGCAACTTCCTTTTTTATAACAACAAATTATCCGCATTTAATTCACAGAGATTTATTAATTCGTGACGGAAAATTCGGAAAACTTATGAAAATAGGAATAAGACCTGCCGCAAATGAAGATTTAAAAGAAGTGATGAGATTCTATTTAAAAAAATGCTCTGACTTAGTAGAAACAATTAAAATGTTTTCTCAAAAAGATAATTATGCTGATTTGGTCAAAAGTATACCTTATATTACCAATAAAGGAAAAGACATTTTGATTGAAAAAATCAAAAACGGTACAATAGTAAATATGCATGTTGACCCGACAGGCGGTGAATTTCGTAATTTTGAACAATTTATAAAAGGTAACAGTCCTTCGTATGCCAGAGGTGCATACTCTAATGCAAGAATACAAAATATTGCGGATAAAGCTTTAGCCGAATATCTTGAAAACCCTGCAGTTCCGTTTGAAACTCATTTCTGTAATGTTAAAAATCGTTGTGGGGTTGATTTAACTTCAGCTGATTACAGATATTTTGAAACTATACATGAGATGGTAGAAAATCCCGAAAAATTTCAAAATTCATATACAACAATAGAAGAAAGTGTACAAGATATGGTACAAGCATATGTTGACGGTCAATTAAGTGATGAAGAAATTAGAACTTTTAAATATCAAATTAAAGACATTAAAAGCAGATATGAAGATCTTAAAAATAAATCCGATAAGACAGAACTGGAACTTGATGTAATGCAGCAATACCAAAGATTTTTGGACGCAATTGAGGATTTGGATTTGTCATAAACTAAGGAGAAAATATATGCTAAATGCCATAAATAATAAGTCATCACAGTTGTTTACAACAATGATGCAATCAAAAACAATTAATAAACAAATGCCTGTACAACAGACAGTTGTTACACAGGAAAAATCCGTTTCAAAACAGTTAAATAGAAATGAAATTATAAAATATGGTGCAATAGGTACAGGGATTATTTTAATTTTGTTAGCTTTATTAAAAAGAAAGAAAATAACAAAATTTTTTAAAGAGCTTTTTAATAAAGAATCTTCAGCAATGCCTCCTTTCGAACCTCCTACAAATCAAGGCTCAAACATTAAACCTCCGTCAGGAGGTAATGGGGGTAATCCTTTGGCATTTCCTGTCGGTGTTAAGAATGAGACTGAATTGGAAAAATTGCATTTACTTGGTGCAAAGTATAGCGATATCAAAAACCAAAACCCGTTGATGTTGAAATATGAGGAACTTAAAGAAATCTTCAACAAATATCGAAGAGAAAATCTTGATGAAAAACGAATAGCAACGGCAACAAAAATGACAGAAATAAGAAAAATGGCGCAGGAAAAAAATATATCTCTTGTTCCTAAAAAAGAACTTCCTATAACAGCCACACTTGAAGAAAGACTAAAATATCTTGAAGATGATGTTTATCCCGTAATGGATACAAGTATCGCTTCGACATTTGACGGGTATGAAATGTTTGAAAAATACGGATTTAATACATCAGATTTGACACTCGGGTATTCTAATTCAACATTTTCAGACTTTAGCTTACATGCAATAACAGCAGACGTAACAGAATTGGGTGACGATTTTTTACCGGTAGTAACAGCCACAGATGAAGTAGTAAGCAGGTATTTGGATTTATTTAATAAATTTGCAAAAAAAGAATACGGAGATGAAGAAACTCTTGAATATATATTAGACAGAACAAATAAAATAATGAGTGAAGAAACAGCTTTAAAATACATAGCAACTTTAAAAAGATATATTCCAACGCAAAAATATATAGTAAACCCTGAATTTATTTTTTTAGACAGGACTTTTGGCAGATTTAAAGACAGCGAAAAGATTAAAGCTGCAATAGAAGATTTAAAAGAATATTCCAAAGATTTACCTAAGCATTAACCTTTAGAAAAGGAAAATATATGAAAATTATACAAATTTTACAACCTCAATTTAATATTCCCATTACTAAAAAATACAATTATATGACCGTAAATCCGTCCCTTTCTTTTAAGTCACAAAACGATGACGAGTTTGTAAGTCAATTAAATAAACGGATACAAAAATTTTTGGAGGATGCAGAACATTATGTCCCCGTATATTCTACAAACAGTAGCAAGGAAGTTGTAATAACCGCTCAGGCAAATTTTGTTAAAACAAATAAAATTATGTTTCAAAACATGCTTAATTTTGAACACATATCGCCACAAACTCAACAATCTGTTCAGGATTGGATAGAATTATTGTTGAAAAGAGAAAAAAATTACAATGCGGAAACCTCATATTCCAGAATTCAAGCAGAATGTCAAAAAGCATTAGCTTTGCCGTTAAATGATGAAAATCCTGTTTTCCATTTTTTAAATAAAGCTATGGTTAATTTTGGACTGGCTAAATGTTCGGAATCGGAAATGAAAAAAATTGTTGCGAAATATAGTCGAATGTTTTATGAAGAACAGGGGGAAATCCTTTTTATAAGAAAATATAAAAAAGATTTTATGGAATTTTTGGCAAAAACAAAAGCCCCTTCTTTGCATAAAGGAGAGGAAGAATATGTTCCCCAAAAAGCAAATGTAGTACAGCCGCAAAATCCTCCAAAAATGCCTTCGGAACTTCAAACGGAATTTCAACCTAAAATCTTGGTTAATCATAGAAATGACATCAAAAATCCAAACCCGTTGATGTTGAAATATGAGGAACTTAAAGAAATCTTCAACAAATATCGA
>CAMEWS010000017.1 GCA_945946765.1 uncultured Clostridia bacterium | reverse complement strand
GAAGAAAAATTGTTAAGAGCAATCTTTGCTGAAAAAGCAAGAGATGTAAAAGATAACTCTTTAAGAGTTCCTCACGGAGAAGGCGGACGTGTAGTCGACGTTAAAGTTTTCGACAGAGAAAAAGGCGACGAACTTCCTCCGGGAGCAAATACGGTTATCAGAGTTTATATTGCTCAAAAACGTAAAGTATCAGTAGGTGACAAACTTTCAGGTCGTCACGGTAACAAAGGTATCGTATCAAGAATCCTTCCTAAAGAAGATATGCCATTCTTGCCTGACGGTACTCCGGTAGACGTAGTTTTGAACCCTCTGGGCGTACCTTCCCGTATGAACGTGGGTCAAACTTACGAAAACTTACTCGGTATGGCTGCATACTTGAATAAAGAATACTATGAAGCTCCGTCATTTGATGAAATGTACGGTGGCGGTATGTCCGAAAAAGTTACCAAAGAAGAACTTCTTAAAGGTATCAAGAAAATGGGCGTTGACTGGGTTGGTGAAGACGGTAAAGTAAGACTTATTGACGGTAGAACGGGTCAACCTTTTGACAGACCTGTTGCAGTAGGTTTAACTTACGTACTTAAACTTGTCCACCTTGTTGACGATAAAATCCACGCAAGAAGCACAGGTCCATACTCACTCGTTACACAACAACCGTTGGGCGGTAAAGCTCAATTCGGCGGTCAAAGATTCGGTGAGATGGAAGTTTGGGCGCTTGAAGCATACGGCGCAGCATACACTCTTCAAGAAATGTTAACTATCAAATCTGATGATGTTAACGGACGTTCAAGAGCTTATGAAGCTATTGTTAAAGGCGACAATATCCCAAGGCCGGGTATCCCCGAATCATTTAAAGTACTTGTAAGAGAACTTCAATCTATCGGTTTGGATATCACCGTTGCTAAAAAAGGTGGCGAAGAAGTTGACCTTATGTCAGATACGGATGATTTGAGAAAGTCTTCCGCAAAAAGAACATTGTCTGATATAGATTCAGAATTGTTGAATATCAATTTCTTTGAAACACCCGCATCATTTAAAGAATAATCATTTGGATATATTGCCGGATATTTTCCGGCACACTTCCGACAAGAATAATTAACATAAGGAGATATAAATTGTCTACAAGCATAGATTATTTTGACTATATACGAATCAGTATTGCGTCACCCGAACGTATACTGAAATGGTCATACGGTGAGGTTACCAAACCTGAAACTATCAACTACAGAACTTTAAAACCTGAAAGAGACGGTCTTTTCTGCGAAAGAATCTTTGGACCTACAAAAGACTGGGAATGTTTTTGCGGTAAGTACAAACGTGTAAGACACAAAGGTATCATCTGCGAACGCTGCGGTGTTGAAGTTACCGATTCTAAAGTAAGAAGACACAGAATGGGTCACATCAAACTTGCTGCTCCTGTTTCTCATATTTGGTTCTTAAAAGGTATTCCTTCATATTTGGGTTTACTTTTGGATATGTCTTTAAAAGACCTTGAACAGGTTATTTATTTCAACAATTACGTTGTAATTGACCCTGCCGATTCAGGTTTCAAAAAATATCAATTATTATCAGAAGAAGAATACGAAGATTTCATTATTGAAAACGAAGAATCCGCTTTAAAAGTTGGTATCGGTGCGGAAGCAATCAAAGAACTTCTTTCCGAAATCAACATGACGGAACTCGTTGAAGAAATCAGAGGTGAGTTGGCTCAAGCAGGCGGCTCCGTTCAAAAAAGAGCAAAATTAATTAAGAGATTAAGATTAATCGAATCATTAATTGCTTCCAATACGGAACCTACTTGGATGATTATGGATGTATTGCCCGTTACTCCTCCGGACTTAAGACCTATGGTTCAATTGGACGGCGGACGTTTTGCTACATCTGACTTAAACGACTTGTACAGACGTGTTATCAACAGAAACAACCGTTTGTTAAGATTGTTGGAAATGGGCGCTCCCGAAATCATCGTAAGAAACGAAAAACGTATGCTTCAAGAAGCTGTTGACGCTCTTATTGACAACGGCAGACGAGGCAGAACTGTTGTTGGTCCTAACAACAGACCGTTAAAATCGTTATCAAATATTATTGAAGGTAAACAAGGTCGTTTCAGACAAAACTTGTTGGGTAAACGTGTTGACTACTCAGGTCGTTCGGTTATCGTAGTAGGTCCGAGCCTTGAATTGAATCAATGCGGTTTGCCTAAAGAAATGGCTATCGAATTGTTCAAACCTTTTGTTGTTAACAAATTGATTGAAAGAGGTTTGGTACAAAATATTAAATCTGCTAAAAAGAAAATCGAACGTTCTGAACCCGTAGTTTGGGATATTCTGGAAGAAGTTATTGACGGACACCCTGTAATGCTTAACCGTGCTCCGACACTTCACAGATTGGGTATTCAGGCGTTTGAACCTAAATTGGTTGAAGGTAGAGCAATCCAATTGCACCCGTTAGTATGTACTGCATTCAACGCTGACTTTGACGGTGACCAAATGGCTGTTCACGTACCTTTGTCAATTGAAGCTCAAACCGAAGCAAGAATGTTAATGTTGGCTACAAACAATATTCTCGCTCCTGCCACAGGTAAACCGATTATCACTCCTACACAGGATATGGTATTGGGTATGTACTACCTGACAATCTTGAAAAATCAAACAGGCGAAGGCGAAGTGAAAGGTTACTTCTTCAGCTTTGAAGATGCAATCTCTGCTTTAGAGGCTAAAGTTATTGACCTTCATGACAAAATCGTTGTTAGAGATGAAAAAGGTGAAAGAATTGAAACTACCGTCGGCAGAATTATATTCAACGAAACGGTAAGAAAGGCGCTTGCCGAGTAACGATTTTGAGTTGTTGTTTCGGTTGTAAAGACCGAAATAATAACACTAATCTCGCAAGACAAAATTAAAAACCTTGGCAGTACAAAAAATACAAACTAAAGGGAAGTATAAAGAATGGACACACTAATTAAAAAACATAATAAAAAATCAATGGAGTTCATCAATCAGGTTATGAACAAAAAAGCATTGAACAACCTTCTCGCTCAAGTTTATCTCGAGTTTGGCGGTTCAAAAGCTGCTACTTTAGCAAACAGTTTAAAAAACCTTGGTTACAAATATGCTACATTGTCGGGTACAACAATTTCAATCAGCGATTTGAGCGTACCTGCCGTTAAAAAAGAACTTCTTGCCGATGCGGAAGCTGAAATTGAAAAATCAACAAATCGTTACCTCAAAGGTGAAATCACAGAGGTAGAAAGATATACAAAGGTTATCGACACTTGGTCCGAAACAACCGCAAAATTAACGGAGCAGGTAGTAGAAAACTTTGACAGACTCAATCCTGTATATATGATGGCATTCTCAGGTGCGAGAGGTAACTTATCACAGGTATCACAGTTGGTTGGTATGCGTGGTTTGATGGCTGACGCACAAGGTCAAATCATTGACTTGCCGATTAAATCTAACTTTAAAGAAGGTTTGTCGGTTACTGAATACATCATTTCTTCTTACGGTGCACGTAAAGGTCTTGTAGATACAGCGTTAAAAACAGCCGACTCAGGTTACTTAACAAGACGTTTGGTTGACGTTGCTCAAGACGTAATTATCAGAGAAGATGACTGTCATACAACTAAATTTATTACAATGACGGATATTAAAGACGGCGAAAAAGTTGTTGCTCCTTTAAAAGAAAGACTTTTGGGCAGAACAATTGCCGAAGATATTAAAGATGCTGAAGGTAATGTTGTAGTTGCAGCTAACACAACTATGGACAGAGAAGACATCAAGAAGATTGATGCTATTGACCTTCACGAATTGAAAGTTCGTTCACCTTTGACTTGTGCTCTTGAATACGGTGTATGCCGCAAGTGCTACGGTTGGGCAATGACCACTCAAAAAATGGTTGATGTCGGTGAAGCAATCGGTATTATCGCTGCTCAATCAATCGGTGAACCCGGTACACAGCTTACAATGAGAACCTTCCACACAGGCGGTGTATTTAAAGGTTCAGGTGCTATGAAGCACGTTGTTGCCGATGTTGACGGTGAAATCGTTTCTAAATTAAAAACAAAAGAAATGAGAACACGTCACGGTGATGTCGTTCAAGTAAATATTCAAGAAGGCGACTTGGAATTAAAAGGCGCTAAAGTTACAAGAAAATATCATATTCCTACAGGCGCAAAAATGTTTGTAGTGAATGGTATGAAACTTAAAAAAGGTGATCAAATTGCTGAGTTTGAACCTGCTTCATCAGGTGACGGAAGCCGTTTGACGGAAAAAGCCATCAAGGATATCAACTCCGACCTTTCAGGTGAAGTATTCTTTGAAGACTTTGTTGCTGATGAAAAGAAAGACAGACAAGGTAACATTTCGAGAACTGCAAACAAAAACGGTATTGTTTGGGTATTGGGCGGCGATGTTTATAATCTCCCGGGCGGTTCTAAAATCCTTGTTCAAGACGGTCAAAAAATCAAAACAGGTGAAAAACTTGCTGAAACTCATATTTCATCAGAACACGGCGGTGAAGTTAGAGTTGGCGAAAACCTTGTTGTAGAAGAAGTTAAATTTGAAGGTAAGAAGATTAAAAAGATTGTTCAAGGTAAGGAATTGACAATTGTAATTGCATCTATTGCACCGTCAAATGCAACTTTTGAATCAACTAAAAAAGAACAATTCTGGACAGTGGATTCTACGGGTGAAAAATACATCGTTAAATCTCCTGCTGATACAACTGTTGAAAACGGCATGATTATTGCTGAGTTGATTGACGATGAATATGCTGTTCAATCTTCCGGTGAAATTAGATATATGGGTATTGAAGTTGATGACAATCAAATCATCACAAAACCCGGTTCTGTTGTATTTATTCCGGAAGAAGTTCACCAAATCAACAAAGATATCACACTTAAAATGGTTGAAAACAATACGTTTGTTACAGCAGGTACAGAGGTTGTTAAAGACCTTTATACTCACATTGACGGTATTGTTGAAATCAAAGAATTTAATGATATCATTCACGAAGTTGTTGTAAGACCAGGTGAAATTCACACTCTGGACAGCATTAGCGAACTTAAAGTTGAAGAAGGCGAAGTTGTCGAAAAAGGTACTGTAATTGCAGGTAAAATAAAAGCTAAAGAAACATCTATCGTTACTATTCTTCAATCAGAAAATGACAATCTTGATATAGATGATTTGGATGAAGATGTTGATGTTGCTTCATTGGATGATGATGCAATGGCTAACAAACCGATACAAATTCTTGTCCGTCCTGTACAACAATTTGATATTCAGCCTAAATCAGTAAGCATTGAGTTTGAAAGTACAGATGAAGCTATTAGCATCGTTCCAGTTACTCAATTGCAATACAAAGATGGTGCAAGAGTAAGAAATCTTGATGGTGCTACATTAACAAGAACAAGCTTGGTTCTTCAAATGCAAGGCTATTTGAGCCACCTTAAAGGTATGGTTGAAATGGTAAATGAAAAAGAACTTAAAGTTGTTGTTCTTGAAACATTAATTGTAAGACGTGAAGTTGAAGGTACTAACAAAGCATCATTACAAACTGAATTGCTTGTTGAAAACGGTCAAACAATCGCACCGAAAGAACCTGTTGCAAAAACTCAGGTACTTGCTGTAAATGACGGTATTGCAAGCATTAAATCCGATAAAGAAGACTTGAGAAGATTACTTCTTATTTCTGACAGCTCAAAACAAGTTGTTAAACTTAAAACAAAATCAGTTGTTAAAGAAGGTGATTTTGTAAGACGTGACGGTGTTATTTCTCAAAGCGGAGAACAAACACCTACTTCCGGTCAAATAGTGTCAGTTGGTAAAGATTCCGTTACTGTGAGAATCGGTCGTCCTTACTTAATCAGCCCCGGTACAATGTTGCAGGTTGATGCAGGTTCTCTCGTATTAAGAGGCGATATGTTGGCAAACCTTGTGTTTGAAAGACAAAAAACAGGTGACATCGTACAAGGTCTTCCGAGAGTAGAAGAATTGTTAGAAGGTAGAAAACCTAAAGATTCTGCTATTCTTGCTGAGTTCGATGCTGTTGCTGAAATCGAAATTGAAGATGATGTACCTAGATTGTATTTGAACAATGAAAACGGCAGAACAGAAATTAAGTATCCGATTGATTCTAACATTATCGTTCAAGATAAAGAAAAAATTAAAATCGGTCAGCCGTTAACAAGCGGTCCTTTGAACCCTCATGACGTTATCAGATTGAACGGTATCGAAGCTGCTCAACAATATCTTGTAGACGAAGTACAAAGAGTATATCGTTCTCAAGGTGTAGAAATTGCTGATAAGCACGTTGAAATTATCGTTCGTCAGATGACAAAGAAAGTTAAAGTAGTAGAATCAGGCGATACAAAACTTTTACCGGGTGAGTTGGTAGAAATTCAAGTTCTTGAACTTGAAAACCAAGCGGTAGAAGAAGCAGGCGGACAACCTGCAACTTATGAACCCGTGTTGCTCGGTATTACAAAAGCTTCCTTGAATACTGAAAGCTTTATCTCTGCGGCATCATTCCAAGAAACAACAAGAATTCTTACGGAAGCTGCAGTAGACGGTAAAAAAGACTTGTTAAGAGGTCTTAAAGAAAACGTAATCATCGGTAGATTGATTCCTGCCGGTACAGGCTACTACCACTTAACAAATGCTTCCGAAGAAAAAGATAAAGAAGCTCAAAGAAGAGCAGCACAAAAGAACAATGCCCGCAAACCTTCCGCAATTTTGGAAGAAATTGAAGGTATGTTCGGTGCTCCTGATTTTACGGTAGAATAGGTATTCATTCTATATAAAAATCCCTCGTTTTTTAGGCGAGGGATTTTTTTTATGTATCACAAATTTACATAATAAATATTATCACCATATCCTAAAACTCACATGGCAAATTTTTTATTTTCATGTTTTTATAAAAATGTGCAATAACTAAGGAAAGGACTTTTATGGGAGTGGAACAAATAATAGGCGAAGCAACTGCAAAACTTAATCCCAAAATATTTGGTAGGGTGCCAATAAAAAATGCAGAAGCTGCAATTAGAGAAGCAGCAGAAAAAGCTGCAAAAGTTGGAGAAGAAGCAGTAGCAAAAGTCACTCAGGAATTACAAGCATACAAAGGCAAAACAATGAAAGAAATGGCTGAATTAACATCCCAAAATGATAAAATTGTTTTGCAAACCAGAGCAGTAGCAAAAGCAGCCATAGAAGCAGCTCAAAAACAATTTGCCGCACAAATTAAATCAGCAAAAGCAGCAGCAAGAGCACCAAAAGTTTTTGAAAAAATATTACCTAATGGAGGTAAAGAAGTCCGAAAAGTTAATGCTAACGGTGCGACAATGGTAAAAGAATATAATGCTGACGGAAAATTACTAAAATATTCCGTTACACAGCTTGACGGTTCTATCCGAAGAACAACTTTTGACCCGATTACAGGCAAACCCGTAAAAACATTTACTAATGTCGGTGGTGACAAACTTATCGAATACAAAGAAGGTTCATCTTCAATTACAAAAGCTGTTAATAAGAAAAAAGCAAAAGCAGAAAAACCCACTCTTGTGTCACAAACAGACCCCAAACGTATCTTTAAATCTAATTGGGGGAATGAAAGCGGATATGAAGTTATTAAAACGTATTCAGATGGAAGTAAAGAAGTTATTCAAAGGTTTACAGAAGGTAATAACAATAGGGTGGCAACAAGAATAACTGATATTAACGGTATTCAAATCGAAGAAAGAATTCTTTGGGAAAATGGCACCAAGCGTATTTCTCTTTATAATCCTGATTTGAGAACAAAAGAAATTATCGAAGAATATACGCTTAATAACGGTTTTAAATGTAAAATGATAGAGAAGTCTGTATATCTGCCACATGAAGAAATACCTACGATTACAAGACGTGAATATGTTATAGGTGAAGCTAAAGTTACGGCTAAAAGAATACAAGATGAAGTTGGTATGTATACTGACAAATATAAAATTAAAGTTACTTACCCTAAAGAAACAGGCAAAAAAAATGTTCTAATTAAAGAAGGAACAGAAAAAAATATAAATACTTATATAAGTGAAATATATGAAGACTATGGCAAGGCTTAGAATTTATAAATTTTGCAAGAACTCCGATTAATTTTATAATCGGGGTTCTTTTTAGTTTAAATAATAGATTAATCATTTACATAAAAAATATTATTACTATATTCCAAAATTTACTTGGCAATTTTTTGTGCATTCTTGTTTTTATAAAATTATGTAATTAGTTGGAAAGGAAATTTTATGGGCTTAGAACGTATAGTTGGTGAAGCAGCATCAAAACTTACATCAAAAACATTTGGCGGTGTATCAAAAGAAAGTGCAATGGAAGCAATTAAAGCTGCAGTAAAAGCAGGTGAAGAAGCAGTCGCTAAAGTTACTCAGGAATTACAGGCTTTTAAAGGTAAAACAGCTCAAGAAATGGCTGAGTTAACCTCAAAAAATGACAGAGTTATATTGCAAACAAAAGCAGAAGCCCAAGCAGCTGTAGAGGCAGCAAAAAAACAAGCTGCCGAACAAGTAAAAGCAGCTGCCGAACAAGTAAAAGCAGCAAAAACAGCAGCAAGAGCACCAAAAGTTTTTGAAAAAGCTTTACCTAACGGCGGTAAAGAAGTCCGAAAAGTTAGTGCCAACGGTGCAACAATGGTAAAAGAATATAATGCTGACGGAAAGTTACTAAAATATTCCGTTACACAGCTTGACGGTTCAATCCGAAGAACTACTTTTGACCCGATTACAGGAAAACCCGTAAAAACATATACTAATATTGGCGGTGACAAACTTGTCGAATACAAAGAAGGTTCATCGTCAATTACAAAAGCAGTAAATAAGAAAAAAGTAAAAGCAGAAAAACCAACTCTTGTATCTCAATCAGAGCCAAAACGGATTTATAAATCAGATTGGGGGCGTGAAGGCGGTTATGAAGTTACAAGAACATACTCTGACGGCAGCAAAGAAGTTGTTCAAAAATTTACGGAAGGTAATAATAATAGAACAGTTGTAAGAAAAACCAATGCCAAAGGTACACAAACAGAAGAAAAAATAACTTGGGAAGACGGTAACTATCGTTTGAATAGATATAATCCGGAAAAACGGACAAGTGAAAATACCGAATCGTATGATATTGGTAACGGAATTAAGCTTATAACTACCAACAGATCAGTATATTTGCCTCATGAAGGAGTACCAACGACCACAGGAAGTGACTATATTATCGGTAAAGCTAAAGTTACTGCTGACAGAATAAAAGATGAATTTGGCTTGTATACTGATAAATATAGAATTAAAGTTACTTATCCTAAAGAAACAGGCAGAAAACCTGTTGTAATTAAAGCAGGAACTGAAAGTGATATAAATCGTCTTCAACGTGAAATTTATAATGAGTTCGGTAAGGCTTAAGTCCTTTAAATTTGATAAAAAAGCTCCGATTATTTTTATAATCGGAGCTTTTTTAATTAAAATAATTTTTTAACCCTACACTCAAGTTATTGTTTTTGCAGAGTTTTTTAAGTTTGCTTATGGCACGATTTTCTATTTGTCTGATACGTTCACGAGAAACCCCGTAACGGGAGCCAATTTCTTCAAGCGTTTTACGGTTGCCGTCATCATTTAAGCCATAGCGCATAATCAATACATCACGTTCTTTTGGGCTTAATTGATTAAGCATTTTTTGAATATCTTCAAACAAATTTTCTTGTGAAACCCTTGTATCGGGAGAAATTGTAGATTCATCCACAATAAAATCACCGAGTTTTGAAGATTCGTCTTTTGCAGTTGCAGGTGTTTCTATGCTGATTGTGGATTGGGCAGCCTTTATAAGACTAGTCAGCTTGCTTACCGAAATACCTACTCTGTATGCAATTTCTTCTTTTGATGGCGCTTTACCTGTTTCCGTTGTTAAATCCACCGTAACTTTTTTAATTTTACTGAGTGTTTCTATCATGTGAACAGGAAGACGTATAATTCTTGATTTGTCAGCGATTGCACGGGTTATAGATTGTTGAATCCACCAAGTAGCATAAGTTGAAAATTTGTAGCCTTTGGCATAGTCAAATTTTTCCGCAGCTTTCATAAGTCCCATGTTGCCTTCTTGAATTAAATCAAGAAATGATAGTCCTCTGCCTATGTATTTTTTTGCAATGCTTACTACAAGCCTGAGGTTTGCATTTACAAGCACTTCTTTGGCATGTTCGTCATTTGATTCTTTAATTTTTTTTGCAACTTCCAGCTCCTGTTCTGCTGTTAACAAAGGAATTTTTCCAATTTGCTGCAAATAAATTTTTACGGAATCATCCGCATTAATACTGGATGCATTTTCTGCAGTCTTAGGTTCTTCGACGGACATTATGAGTTCGTCGTCTTCCGGTTCTTCATTTATTTTATCTAAAGAAATTTCCTCGTTTGATTCCGTTGTATTTTCCGTATCTTCAAGAGAAAATTTTCGTGATTTATCTGACATTTATTCTCCTAAACTCGTTAGTAAATATTATACACTATTTTTAATTAAGTGTCTCAATTACTACAAATTGAACGCAATCGACATGCAGTCGTATTGTGAATATATTGGTAGCGTATGTATACGTGTCTTGTATAATTTATTACGACTTTTTAGACATTTAAGTTTTTAGTTCTTGTCTTACGGATTCGTATATAATTGCGCAAGCCGCATTTGAAACATTAAGAGAGTTAAAATTTCTTAACATTGGGATTTTAACCACAAAATCCGATTTTTTAAGATTGTTTTTAGACACTCCTGTTCCTTCTCCTCCTACAATTATCGCAAAATTCATATTTGTGTAATCAACATCAAAATAATTATCTTTGCCATGTGCATCTGCTGCAATTATCCAATAGTCGTTATCTTTTAGTTTATCAATCGCATTACCCAAGCTGTTAACTTGAATAATCGGTATATGATTAATTGCACCGGCAGAAGTCTTTTCAACGGTGGCATTAACCTGTGCATTCCGCCGTGAAGGGATAATTACCGCATCAAACCCTGCACAAGCCGAGGTTCTGATAATTGCACCAAGATTGTGAGGGTCCTCTACTCCATCAGGTATAATTATTTTTGAATAGCCTTCTTTTTGTTTTTGGTGTTCAAGAAATTCATAAAAATCCGTATATTCTACGGGTGAAGTTGTTGCAACTACGCCTTGATGTTTTACATCTGCGTATATATTAAATCTTTCTTTTGGTACAAATTGAAAAATTATGCCGTTTTGTTTTGCAAGTGTAATAATTTCATTTATTTTTGTATCGTTTATAACACCTTTTGAAATAAGGATTTTATTTATTCTTTTTCCGCCTTTGGATAGTGCTTCTGTTATTGCATTTTTGCCGTATATATAATCTGTATTGTTTATAGTTCTTTTTTCCATAGTTCTTTCATTATTTTATTTAGAATGTTGCCATATAAATTATACTATAATATAATAAAAGGGGTTTATAATGTAGTATTCAATATGAGATTTTGGAATTAGTTAATGAATAATTTTTTAGCAAAGTTAAGACCTGATTCAAAGGTTAACATAGGGGTTTCTGTTTCACCAAACGTTGGTTTGGAAATGATTCTGGTTGATGCCGGACAAAATAAAGTTGTTAAGTATGCTCAAAGACAGTTGGGCTATAATAACTCAATCAGAGAAATTGAGGATTATAACGAATTTAAACGTTCATTACAAGATTTGTTTAATGAATTAAATATTAATCCTGCTGAAGCAAATGTTGTTTTGAATTTACCAAGTGTTTGCTTTGGTCATACATTTTTACCTACTGTACTGGATGATGAAGCTATTAGAACTGCTCTTACATCTGAAATTGAACAAAACTATTTGTTCAAGAAGAACAATCCCTCCGTAAGTTGGATTGAAGTAAAAGAGAATAATTCCACAGGGAAAAGATATATCCTGTATTCTGCAATTCAAGAGAGTGTTCTTGATAGAATTAAGCAAATATTTTTAGATTTGGGTGCAACTTTAATTGCTGTAGAAAATACATATTCTTCATTGATGAAGACTTTGGAATTTACTGAATTGTCTAAAGATTTTGCTATGTCGCAAGGCTCTTGGAATATTCTTTTAGTCTCTCAAAATAGTTTTGCTGTGTTCTCAATGTTGGGAAACAGTATTATAGAATATAATGAAGAACCGTTGGCTATTAAATCATTTAATAATGATGAGGTATATGTTGCTATTTCACAAGCTGCATCAGTCGTATTGGACAAGTATCCGACTGATAAGTTGATAATTATTAGTGAATCTGATGAAGTAAGTGCGGAAATTCTCGCTATACAACTAAAACATCCCGGTGATGTTGTTTTCTTGGAGTGCAATCAATATTCAAAACAACCGATTATGGAAGTTGATTTTAATGTGTTGCCACATTATGTTAAACTGATTACTCCTGAAGCTATTGGCGCAGCAATTTACAAAAACAAAGATTTTGCAATTAAGCTCAATTTTCTTGATGATAAAGATATTAAAGCTGTTGACACAATAGATGTGTTTGGTTTCGCTTTAACAAAAGAGCAATTAACACTTTATACCGGCATAATAGCAGCTTTGATTTTGGGGATTTCTTTCTTAATTTCAACATCTATCGGTATGTATCTTTCAAATTTGGAATCAAAACGTTCGACTTTGGAACAAGAGATTACCGCTCAAGAAACAGAGCTTGCAAATTTACGGAAAAAAGATGGTGTAATTAATATCTATGCCGCTGCAAAAGATATTGATAAGTCTATGGTTTCAAAAGTTACATATTTTGATTCTATTGGTGCTGATATCCCGACAAAAGTATGGTTAACATATTTTTACGCAGATACAAAAGGAGCATACGGTATAAAAGGGCAAACAACTTCTGTTGATGACGTTTATCTTTTCTTCCGTAATCTCAAAGGACATTTGCCTGAATCTGATTTGATTTTATCAAAATTAAGTGTTGATGATAATGGCGGAATTATAGATATTGAAAAAGCTACAAATGCTGTTTATACTTTTGAATTGACAAATGCTAATTTTGCATCGGTTAAAGTGGTTGACCCAAATCAACCTGCAGCTAATAGTTCTGATAATAATGCAAATGAAGGTTCATCTGCAGGAACAAGAGAACAAGCAACAACAGTGCCAAATCTTCCTGATTTGCCTCAATAACAATAATCGGATAAAAAGGAAAAATTAAAGTGGACAAAAAAAATATTTGTATAATAATCCTGATATTCTGTTTAATCGGCGGGATTTATATGATTTTTAAAAAAGCAGAGCCTACGTATTCAACTTATAAAGATGTTCAAGAAAAAACTACTAAACTTGAAGATTTGAAAAAACAAGTTGAAGATTTAAAAATGAAAAATGAATCTTACGAGCGAGCTGAAAAGATTTCAACTAAACCTGTTTATAAAAGTGATTTAGCTACTGTTGACCAAATGTCTTCATTTGGTGTTATGTTTGAAGATGTAATTCAATCGGCGAAATATAACGGATTAAAATTACGTTCAATTTCTTATAATCTTAATCCCGAAGGAGATATTGTATCAACTAATTTGTCAGCAGAATATAATTCTTGTGCAATTCAGATGCAGTTGATTGGAAACTATATGCAGTTCCGTTCATATTTTCAGGATATTTACAACTATCCTTATCTTATTAATCTTGATAAAGTTAGTATTACTCCGTATTCTGCAAATAAAAGAATTTTGATTGCAGATGTTACGGTAATTATTTATTCTGCTAAAAATGAATTGCAAAAAGCTGCAGCACGTGATGCTGCACAAAAAGTAGAAGGTTCAGAACCGTCTGCTCCGGAAGGTTAATAAGTAAATGGCTAATAGTTTACCGGGTCCTTTTTTAGAACGTAATTGGATAGGTTCTGTAGAGACTTTTGATAAATCTAAAATAGTGATGATAGGCTTGCCGTTTGACGGTACTTGTTCATATCGTCCGGGTAGTCGTTTTGCTCCTGAACGTTTGCGTTTGGCAAGCTGGGGGCTGGAAGATTATTCACCTGATTATGACAAACATCTTGATGATGTAAAATTTTTTGATGCAGGTGAACTGGAATTCCCACTCGGCAATACTTCCAAAACATTGGATGTAATTGAAGATAATGCAAGATGTGTATTTGCATCAGATAAAAAATATTTGGGTATTGGTGGAGAACATCTTGTTACATATCCTGCTTTAAAAGCCTGTTTTGAAAAGTATAAAGATATAGCAGTTATTCATTTTGATGCACATACGGATTTGAGAGAAGATTATTTGGGTGAAAAACTTTCACACGCTTCAGTTATGCGCCGCATTGGTGAAACAATCGGTTTTGAAAATATAAAGCAAATTGGAATCCGTTCGGGATTGAAAGAAGAATTTGATTTAATGAAACAGTATGGCACTCTTGCTAAAAAGTTTGAGGATTTGGACGTTTTTAAAAACAGAAAAATCTTTTTGACAATTGATGTGGATGTTTTAGACCCTGCTGTATTGTCAGGAACAGGAACACCTGAGCCAAATGGTTTGATGTATAGGGAGTTGGCTCAATGGATGTATTATTTAAAAGATTTTGATATTGTTGGAGCTGATGTTGTGGAATTGGCACCAGACTACGACAAAAGTGAAGTGTCTACTGCCATTGTTACAAAAATCATTCGTGATGTTTTAATGATAATGTAATACAAATATTTATTTAAATAAAAATGAAAGCCCGGGATGCCGGGCTTTCATTGTAAACAATGACTGTTTGTCATATTAAAACATTTCTAAACCTGCATAGTTTGTCCTTGCGACATTCGCAGTGTTTTCAATTGCCATTGTAAGAATTTTTTCTACAACGGTTCGAACTTTTGCAATATCTTGTTTTAGTTCTTCATGCCTTTCATCTTCTGCTTTTTTTAAAGCCTTTTCAAATTTTTCTAAATTTGCCATGATTAATACTCCCTATTACATACTTTAGACATGATTTATATCGACCTTTTTATCTAAGAACTTTAGCAATTTAGATTAAATCTTAACAAATAGTTACAATATTGAAACAGTATAATGTATAAAAAAAGATTTGCCTATCCCTGAAAGTAGAATTATAATTAAACTTATGGATATAATTTCTCAATTAAAAAATAAGGTAATAGTTTCTGTTCAGGCAATGCCATCTGAACCTTTGTACAAAGAGGAGTGCATGATTGCAATGATGCAGTCAGTTGTAAAAGGTGGTGCGGCTGCATTGCGTGTTGCGGGTGTTAGAGATGTAATTAATGCCAAAAAATTATTTAATCTTCCTGTTATTGGTATTACCAAGCCGGAGGTTATTCCTGCTAACTGGAGGGAAATTGTATACATTACACCCGGGATTAAAGATGCAAATGATTTAATTCAAGCAGGTGCTGATATAGTTGCTTTGGATGGAACATCCCGTCCGAGGGGTGAAAACAATTTAAGACAAATTATTAAATTTATTAAAAACAACAAAAGAATAGTAATGGCAGATATTTCTACATTGCAAGAAGGTATTGCCGCAAGACTATTGGGTGCTGATATCGTATCTACTACGTTATCAGGTTATACAATGGAATCTCCCGAAACATCAGATGAGCCTGATTTTAAATTGTTAAAAGGCCTTGTTGCATCTGTTGATTGTCCGATAATTTTAGAGGGTAGAATTTGGTCACCAAGTCAGGTGGATAAAGCATTTGAGTTGGGAGCACATGCTGTTGTAATAGGTTCTGCAATTACTCGTCCGCAGCTTATTACCAAAAAATTTGTAAACAGATAAGGGGCAAAATGTGAAAAAATCACTGGGAATTGATATTGGCGGGACAAAAATTTGTTATGGTATTGTAGATGAAAACGGAAACATTATTTCTGAAGTAAAGAAAAAGTCTACCCCAAAATCTTCGCAAGAAATTTGTGATACTTTAAAAAGTATTATTGATGAAAACTATAACGAGATTGATGTTATTGGCTTGTCTTCAGCTGGGGCTGTGAATATGCAAAATACAAGAGTTGTAAGTTCTACTCCAAATCTTCCTTGCGGGTATAATGAAATTGATTTTTCAACATTGTCCGACAAAAAGGTGTTTGTAGAAAATGATGCGAATTGTGCGGTTGTTGCTGAGTACAGAGTTGGGGCCGGTAAAGGCTTTAATACAGTGTTGATGATTACACTGGGTACCGGCATTGGTGGTGGAGTAGTTTCTGATGGAAGGTTGTTTAGAGGTGCAAAAGGCAACGCTCTTGAAGTAGGCAGCATGAAGATTTTCGCTGATAAAAGACAAAAATGTACGTGTGGAAGGTATGATTGTTGGGAATCTTATGCGTCAGGAACAGGGTTGAAAAATTGTGCAATTTCCGGTGTAAAAGAGTATGCGGAGTTTAAAACCAGTATTTTGAATAATAAAACGACTGATGAAATTACTACTTACGATATTATAGAAGGCGTGCAAAAAAATGATGCTTTTTGCCTAAGAGTGTTTAATCAGTGGGTGGATTATATTTTTGTAGGGCTAGTTTCGTTAACTGATATATTTAATCCTGATTGTATTGTTATTTCAGGTGGTATGTGTAATTACATTGATACAAAATCATTGGAAGAACGGATAAATAAAGAATCGGTTGTAACAGATGTTACAGTAAGAATTGCGCAGACAGAAAATTGTGCTGGCATGGTTGGCGCAGCTTTGCTGGCTTTGGAATAGACTGTATTGATAATATTTATTATGTAAGAAGGGTTGTTGTTAATCGAGGATACGAGCCGTACGAATCAGGATGCCCTTAGGGTAGGAGTTCGTTTTCTTTCTGTCTTACTCGGTCGCCATAAACGGCGTTGCGGCTTCCGCCTGCGCGTAAGCCTCCAGCCTCGGCTCCCTCGCGCTTTGCCTGCAAAACAAAGAAAGAAAATGAACGTAAGACAAAAAGACCAACTATGCAAGTCGCTTAGATTCTGAATAATGCAATATTAATGCCATTTGCGACACTTAACGCTTCAGAATGACAATTTGTTTAAAGTGAAAAACCTCAACTAAAATCATCACAAATTTACATAATAAATATTATCACTATGCAATAAATATCAAACTTTATTCTTCTAATTTAATATATTGTGCATCTTCCCAGCGCAGGTCTATGTATTTTATTTTCTTTTTAAGTGTTTTTATCTGTGGCAAAATTGCAGAAATATTCCTTACTCTGGATAATGCCATAAAATCCAATTCGCCCAGCCTTACATTTACTTCGGGCAGTTTTATGTAAACATCCTTTGGGTTTCTAAGGTCAATATACTCTACGGGCTGACCGGAAAATTGTTCCATAGCATGCACAATTGTTTCTATTTTTTTGATTTTCTTTTCATCCCAAGTTCTGTAATCATCACCTTTAGTGCCGTATGTTAAAACAAGAATGGTTTTTTCAACATTTTTAAGCGGTAAATAATCTCTGCCTATAAGTTTTCCGCCTTCTGCAAAAAAGGCTATCGGAGCTACTTCAGGTGCAGGCGATATGCTCAAAATCGGACGTCTTTCGACAATGATAATGTTTAAACGTGCTGGAAACCATAATCTTTTTATGTATACTTCTTTAATCGGCGGTAGATTTTTAATTTCTTTTTCGATTTTAGAAGTGTTAAATAAATATATAGGACGTTGCGGCACGGGATATTGCCTTAACACCGAGATAATACGATATGTCGGTGTAATATTATTTCCTATAATTTGCAGTGTATTGTTACTTGCAGACGAAAAAATGTTTTTGTTTAAATACCATTGCGGCATTTTATAAACCTTATATGCCGCAAAAACCATTATTGCAATCATGAACAAACGAAGCCAACAGCGTAGCCATCTAAGACGTTCTTTGCCTCGTCTGACGTTTCTGTGCATTTGGTTAATTCTAACCCTGCGCTCAATATTTATGTTTTCATTGTTGTCTTGCATACGGTCTACTTATTAAGCCCTGCTCCGTTAAGTATTATTTGTACAAGTGTGTCATAATTTATGCCGGTTGCTTTGGATTGAGCAGGCAAGTCGCTAAGGTCTGTCATTCCGGGGCTTGTGTTGATTTCCAAAACATAAGGTGTGTTATTGGCTACCAAAAAATCCACTCTGCTTACGCCTCTGCAAGCACAAGCGTTAAAGGCATTTATGGCAATTTTTTTTACTTTTGCAGTCATATCAGCGGATAGCTCTGCGGGGAGAATAAATTCGGTTAACCCTGCTGTGTATTTTGCCTCGTAATCATACCATTCTGTTTTTGTACGGAATTCTAAAATTTCTGTGGCAAACATTTTTTCACCGTCTTCCAAAACACCGACAGTTAAGCTTTTACCTTCAAGGTATTCTTCAATCATTACATCTTGACCGCATTGCGCTGATTTTTTAAAACATTCTTCCATTTCTTGAGGCGTATTAACTTTGTACATCCCGATACTTGAGCCTTCTGATACGGGTTTTAGCATAAACGGATATTTAAGTTCTTTTATTTTTTCTTTGTAGTCTTCACCTTTTCTGACAAGTACGGATTTAATCAGCGGGATACCTGCTTCTTTTAAAATATTTTTTGTGTATTCTTTGTTCATACAAACCGAGCTTGCCATAACACCGCAACCTGTGTAGGGGATTTGCATTGCTTCTAACATCCCTTGTATACATCCGTCTTCACCGTATTTGCCGTGCATTGCATTATAAACAACTTCTATGCCTTTTTCTCTTAAAGTAATCGGTAAATTTTCGTCAACTTCAATGAGTTCTGAATTTTTATAGCCTAATCTTTGTAGCGCGGCAAAGACGTTTTTGCCGGAACGTCTTGAAACTTCGGCTTCGCTGGACGGTCCGCCCATAAGTACGGCTATTTTTGTGTCAAAGTCTATTTTGTTTTTAACAGTGTATTCCATATTTCTTCTTCTTCTTTACTTTTTACACCTATAAATTTAACCTCGGGTACGAGTTCTATGGTGTATTTTTCTTTTACCTCATTATACATTTTATTCATCAGTATGGAAACATCTTTTGATGTGGCATCTTCGATGTTTACGATGAAATTTGCGTGACCGAGCCAAACTTGTGCTCCGCCTTGCTTTAGACCTTTTACGCCTGCTTTTTCCAGTAATCTGCCTGCAGAATCGTTAGGTGGGTTTCTAAATATGCTGCCTGCATTCGGTAGGGATAGTCCCGGTTGTTTTCCTTTTCTGAATTCAAGATTTCGTTGCATTATTGCCGATATTTCTTCTTTTAAAACAGGAAGAAGCTCAAATTTAGCTTCAAGCAGAATATAATTACCTTCTTGTAAAATAGATGACCTGTATGCGAATTTCATTTCATCTTTGTTTAGTTCTATGATTTTTTTAGAATTTAAATCGTATACTTTACAGGATTTAAAAGTGTCGGATATTGCCTGAGAATGTGCAGAAGCATTCATATAAACCGCTCCGCCTACGGTTCCCGGAAATCCTATCATAAATTCAAAACCGCTAAGGCTTTTATTTTCGGCTTCTTTGGATAAGAAAGGTACTTTAACTCCGCATAGAGTAGTGAGAGTGTTATTTACAAACTCATAGCTGTTCATTTTTGTAGTAACAATAACATCTTCTTTTACTCCGTTTGAAGAAATAAGAACATTAGAACAGTTGCCCAGTATTATAGGATTTTTTAAAGTGTTTAAAAGTTCAAAAAATTCTTCAACGGTTGCAGGAAAAAATACACGTTTTGCACAGCCTCCTATTTTGAAGGTTGTGTGTTTTTTTAGTTCGTAGTTTTCTTTTAATTCACAAGCCATTTTATATACCTGCTTTTGCACTGTCGTGAAGTTTCTCGAGTTCTCCGCCTATTCTTGTAACATCACCTGCACCGAGTGTAATGACCATATCTCCTGATTTTAAAAGTGGAAGAATTTTTCTTGCCGCATTTTCCATGCTTCCGCTGATATATGTAACATCCTCGTTTTTAAAACAACGGACGAATTCTTTTGAATTTATTCCTTCAATAGCATCTTCTGATGCGGAATATACGTCTACAACGATGAGTTTGTCTACGGCAGTAAAGCTTTTTAAAAAGTCGTCCCACAATCCTTTTAGTCTTGTATATCTGTGCGGTTGGAAAATAGCAACAAGTCTGTTGGTGTTGCACAGTCTTGCACTGTCAAGAGTTGTTTTGATTTCTGTTGGATGATGAGCGTAATCGTCAAAAATACGGATTCCGTCAAATTCCGCTACTTTTTGGAATCTTCTGCCCATTCCTGAAAAAGTTTCAAAATGAGGTTTAACTTTTTCAAGGTCAATGTCTTCTTCGTTTAGTGCGGCTGTTACGGCGAGTGCGTTATAAATATTGTGTTTACCGGGGATTGTCAGTTTTAGTGTAACAAGTTTTGTGCTTCTGTAATATACATCAAACTCAGAACCAAATTCCGTAAACTTCATATTTCTTGCGCTATAATCAACCGCTCCGCTTTCAATACCAAAGGTGATGAATTTTACATCACTGTTTGTTGCAATAAGTTTTTTTATTCCGTTACAATCTTTGTTAACAATCACTTTTCCGCCTTTACACATATTATCAAGGTGGGTACGGAAGGTTTTTAGCAAATCGTCAAAACCGTTTTTGTAAAAGTCTACGTGATCGACTTCGAGATTGTTTATAACGCTTACATTTGTATGATATTTTGTGATTGTTCCGTCAGATTCATCAAGTTCGGCAACAAATTGATTTCCGTTTGCAAATTTAGCATTTGTGTCGAGGTCGGGAATAATTCCGCCAACACAGTATGAAGGGGCGTATCCTGCTTTTTCCAAAACATAAGAACACAAACCGCTCGTGGTAGTTTTTCCGTGAGTACCCGAAAAACCTATAAAATGTCTACTTGAATCTGCAGGTTTTAAGTCTTCAGCTATAATTTTAAGTACATCGCTTCTGTGTAAAACTTTTAATCCGAGTTCTTTGGCTCTGATTTTTTCGGGGTTGTCTTCTTTAATTGCGGTTGAGGCAACAATCGTCATATCAGGCTCAATGTTGTTTGCGTCATGACCTATGTACACTTTTGCTCCGAGTTCTTCAACTTTTTTTGTGTATTTGCTTGCTTTAATATCGGAGCCTGTAACCGTACAGCCAAGTTCCAAAAGATATTTGGCTAAGCCGCTCATTCCAATACCGCCTATAGCGATAAAATGAAATTTTTTATTTTTGAAATTATTTTCTTTTTCCATAAATCCGCCTTTTTTGTTTTATTGTCATTCTGAACTTGTTTCAGAATCTTTCTAAAAATTAAAGCTCTCTTGAATTTTAATAAATTAATGATAACTGTGTTTTTGGGTAAGACCTTGAAATAAATTCAGGGTGACTGTTAATTAAACAATTCTTATCTATAATTTTAGTACAAAATTATTGCAAATTGTAAAATTTCCACCAAATGATGCTTAAATTTTTTCAAAACTGGGCATAACATAAACATAACCCCATGATATAAGGAAATAGGTATTGTATTTAAATGCTATAACATCAGCATCCATGCCGTTTTATTCAGCAAGTTCAGGCATGATAAATGCTCAAAAAAGTATAGAAAATGTTGCACAAAGTATTGCATCAGGTATAAAAAATGATGTAAATCCTGCGGACAGCTATGTTGCTTCGGGTTTGAATACCGATATTCGAGCTGCTAAAAAAGCAATTGAAAATGCGCAAACAGGTTATAATGTCACCTCTGTTGCGGATTCGGCTTTGTCCAATATAGCAAACAGCATAGGACGTATTCAAGAATTGAGTGTACAAGCCTCAAACGGTCTTTATTCGGACGAACAGCGTGCCGTTATGCAAAATGAAATTAATCAAAATGTTGAACATATTCAAAAAACATTTGCCAATGCAACATTTAACGGAAAGAGTGTTTTAAATTCCGTTACACAGGATAATCCTGATGCAGTTTCTGTATTGGACTTTTTTACGGGGAGTGATTCATCTTCCGTAATTTCTTTTGACCCTAATATTGTGACTTCGGATTTTAAATTTGACGTTTCATCTCCCGAAGCTGCTGCGGATTCTTTAGCAAAAGCTAATGAAATTATGAAAGAAGTGAATTCTAAACGAGCTGAAATTGGGGCTGTTCAAACAGATTTTGAGGGTGCAATCAATCAGCAAATGACAAGCATAATGTCTTCTTCTGCGGCATTAAGTGATATTCAAGATACCGATTATTTGAATGCGATTGTGGAAATGAAAAAATCGGCATTTTCGGTGGAAGCAATGGCTAAAGTTATGAAAACTGTCATGAATGCCGACAAATATGTTTTGAATTTGCTTGAATAATAAGATTACAACTGAATTTGTGTAATTCTGTCGTATGCTTGAATAATTTTTGTGGTAATGTTTGTTGCAACAGTTACTCCAAGTTCAGCTTTTGCTACGGCTGTCATGACATCGTGGATGTCGGCATTGCCGTTTTCTTCCATAACGTCTTTCATCAATTGGTCGGGTGCGTTTAATTCCTGATTAAAGTTTTCAATAAGACCTGAAAATACAGATTTAAAGTCACCTGTTTCAAGTTTTTCAACCCTGCCAAGGCGCATGGGCTGCATGCCGTTAATACCTGTATTAAGCTTTGTTGGTTGCATTCTTTCAAATAAATTGATGTTTGGGGCAAATTTTTTTTCTATCATTTTTCAAGTCCGTTTCGTTGTATTTATTGAGTCTTATTGTTTGGCTGAAAGCCCAACTTACATTGTTTGTGAGATTCATCGCTACGCTCTGAATGACGGTTTGTATTAACTAAGGTAGTTTGCAAGTATGCTTTTTACATAGTTTTGGGTTTCTTTAAAGGGAGGAACACCGCCGTATTTATCTACGTTTCCTCCGCCTGCATTGTATGCGGCAAGTGCAAGAACCACGTTCCCGTTGTATCTTGCCAACAAACCTTTGAGATGTTTTACTCCGCCTTCTACGTTTTGGACGGGATTATATGCATCTTTTACGCCAAGACCTTTTGCCGTAGCGGGCATAAGCTGCATTAATCCCATAGCGCCACAGTGTGAGCGGGCTTTGGGATTAAAACCCGATTCCTGTTTTATAACAGCTTGAACAAGTTTTTCGTCCACACCGTATTTTTTAGAAGCTTTTGAGATAATATCAAGAATTTGCTGTCTTGTCGGGTTTACAATGTTGGTTGTTGTGTCAATCGAATTAGGTGTTTTAACATTAGTGATAGCTTGAAGTTTTTCCGCTGCTTTTGTTAAAGAGAGGAAGTTTTTTGAACCTGTTCTGAATTGTCCTTCGCCTTTTTCACTTGCTTTTAAGATTTCTGCAAAGGTTTGTTTTTCCGTTTTAAAAGCATCGGGGTTAATTTGTCTTTCCAACGTAGCAACATGGGTTTGTATTTGTTGAACCCTTTGCATTGCGGCTTGTTTACCACCTTGATTTATATAACCTTGTATTGTTGGAGAAAACATTTAACCTTTTACCTGCCTTTAATTGATTACTTACCTATTTCTACAGCTCTTTGTGCCATTGTTTTTGTGATATTGATTACTGCCAAGTTTGCTTCATAAGCTCGTTGAGCAATGTTTGCATCTGCCATATCAACAATCGGGTTTACGTTAGAAGTCCTTATATATCCGTTTGCATCGGCATCGGGGTGCCCCGGTTTGTAGATTCTTTCACCGAGTGTCGGGTCTTCAACAACGCCTGTTAGTCTTACACCGCCTTGTTGAAACGGGATTGTACCAACGCCGAATACATCTTCTTTCATAGAGTTTAAAAGCCCGTGAAAGGAAATATCATCCGTTGCGTTTAGTACGGGGATTTTCCTTACATAGTTTGGGGTATCAAGGTTTGCAATGTTTTTGGCATGGATTTTGATTCTTGCACCGTGTGCCTGCAAACTCTTTTGACCTATGTTCATTGTTTCCATTAAACTCATAACTTCACCTACTTTTTTTATTTCATATTGTCAACTGACTCCGATTACTTATTGAACGGGTGCATATGACAATTTTAATCATAATTTGTATTATCTGCCCACGCCTGCAACGGTTTTCATTTCGTTTATCAGTGCTGACATTTTTCTTGATGCGACTGCGTACATAATAGACATTTTTTGCATTTCCGCAAGTTCGTATGTCGGGTCAACGCCTACATCTTGTTCTTCTATCAATCCTGACGGGCCGAGTTTTATTGACAATTCCGTTTCTAAAGGATTGTTCATTGTTCCTAAGTATTGGTCAAAACTGATGTCTTTACGTACATAGTTTGGGGTGTCCATGTTTGCAAGGTTTGTGGACAATGCACGTTGTCTTTGAGAAATCAAATCCAACATCAGGTTTGTTTTAACTATCGGGTCTTTTGGTGTGTACATTTATTTTCCTTTTTATAGTTTTGAAAATTAATTTTCTATTAGAGAGTAATTTATATATAAAACTATTGAGTAAGATTAATTGAACGCTGGTACATATCGTCAATTACTTTAATCAGCCTTGTACCTGCAATCATTGAGGAGTTAAGCCTTAAAACCTCGTTGATGTTTGCAATATAGTTTGCATTAGAACGTTCAAGACCTCCTTGCGCAACATAATTGTGTTCTTTTAAAAGCTTTGGCTCGCCTGACTGTTCTGTCGGAACTACTCTGTTGTATTCTACCGGTTTTAGCCCTTCCATATTTTGGAACTGTACAACAGGGATTTTACCTAATACGGTTTGTTGAGTGTGACCTTTTTCTATGATAAACACCGTACCGTCTTGTTTTATTCTCAAACCTTCGTGATTTACGGGTACTTTTATTCCGTCACCTACAAGATAACCGTCATCGGTAACTAAGTATCCTTCATTGTTGATTTTAAAAGAACCGTCACGAGTGTATTGAACTTCACCGTTTGGAGAGGTTACGGGAATAAATCCCGGACCGGTCAACGCTACATCAAGGGGTCTGTTTGTTTTCATAAATGAGCCTTGTCTGTAATCGTATCTCACTTCGCCGTCAAGGTATCCGTTTTCATCAAGCAATTGTTCAAAACGGACGGATTTATATGCATTTGTGTTGAGGTTACCTATGTTGTTTGAAATGTAGCCTAGTCTTTCAAACTGAACACTTGTATTGATAATACCTCTTCTTATTAAGCCTTGTAATGTTGTCATATATTGCCTTTCGTTTTTATTTTACGGAATAGTTAGAATCTAACTGCTTAATGATTGTATTGCTTTAGACAAGTTGTTGTTTTGCATTACAAAAAGTTGTCTGTTTGCCTCAAAGTTTCTTTTTACGGGGATAATTTGTAGAATTTCGCTGTTTAAAGATACATTTGAGTATTCGTTGTAACCTTGTTTTATATTTGGGTCTAAAACTGCTGCGCCCTGATTTGTTACTACGGAAAGTGTCCCTGCGTATTCAAGTTTGTTTGTTGCTTTGTTGAACACTTTTACATCACCGTTTTTGTAAACTTTTACATCTTCAAGTTTTTCGGGTACAACAGGGAGTTTAATAGGGGTTCCGTCATTTCCGAGTACGCTAAAGTTCTCCAATGTCAGCAAGTTCCCGTCTTTATCCAGTTTGAAACGTCCGTCACGAGTCATTTTTATACCATCAGGACTTTGGTATTGAAAATATCCTTTGTTTGCAATTGCTATATCAAGCGGGTTGATAGAGTGACCGATTCTTCCTATGGAGTCATCAACAGCAGTGGATAAAGCGTGTGTACCTATATATTCCGCAAATGAAGAAACTACGGGGTCTTTTCGTTGATAGCCTACTTTATCAAAAGAATTGTAGTTTTCGTTTATAATGCCAAAAAGTTCTGTTTGCAAGTGCATTGCTCTTATGCTGGTTGTTAATCCGTTTTCAAAAAAGTTAATTTGACCTCGTAATTTCATAACTTTTACCCTTACTTATAATCATAGTTATTCATTAATGATGTCGGAATAAAAGTCAAAAAAAACAATAAAACTCTTTAAAATCATTTGAACGAAGGATATTTAATTTGCCTGTTAAAGTAAGCAATTTAAATTTATAAAAAGTGTTTATTAATATATAAATATTTTGGAGTTAGCTTAATGGAAATAAATTCAACAAATATCCATAATATACAAAATATTGTCAACGACAAACCTAAAAGAGAATGTTTAGATAAACAAGAAAACTTCAACCAAAGTACGGAAAACTCTTTTATTTCAAACCCTGCCAGCAGGTCTTATGCTTTGTCTAAAATTGAAATAGATAAGTTGGAAAATATTCAAAAAACTATGCAAAATGTTTTTATGAATCCTGATATCAGCATAGGTGAAGCTAAAATAATGTTGGACAGATATAAAGAATTAGAAAAAATAGAAGACAAAAACGAATATATTAAAGCTGTATTTGAAGAAGCAAAACGCAATTACGGTTTTGCCAATTCTAAAATTGAATTAAAAATACAACCGCCGGAATATATGGATGGATATACAGGTGCAGCTGATGACTCGTTTTTGACAGTACAAATTAAAGATAGCATTGACAGAGACAATATTATCAATGTTATTCATCATGAATTTCGTCATCATAAACAAAAATATTGGGCATATCGTTACTCACCCGAGCAGTACATGTCTGCGTTAAATAAAAAAATAGAAAAAATGTCAAATGGTAAATGTAAAAATGCGTGGAAAGATGTTGATAAAATGATTAATTGGTTGGATGAAAACCTTGGGGAAAACACAAGGGAAAAAGATTTTCCAACACAATATACAACATTTGCAAAAAAATGTTTGAACGCAATGCGTAATTATGTTGGGGCAGATGAAAACTTTGACAGGTATTGGTCTAATTTTTCAGAAAAAGATGCAAGAAATGCAGGTAATGCAATGTGGATGTTAGTGAAAAAGCTTTGATACAGTTCCGTTTTTAGATTTTTGATTGCAAAAATGTTTTTGAATAAGTTAGCTTTAATAAAGCGACGCTTGCGTTACGTATTCAGATTTTTAGCGACAGGGGGTCACTAAGGGATTTTGCCGGTGTAATCAAAACACAAGTCACTATTTCAATACTATTATAATTTTGCCAAAATCAATGCTTTTCCGTGACGTCATTTAGCACGTTTCGCTATAGCTCAACGGCTAAAGAATACAAAAATAGCATAGACTGGGTTCGAACCAGTGACCTCCCGGGTATGAGCCGAGCGCTCTGACCAACTGAGCTACTATGCCATTTAAAATTTATTATTAAACTGTAATTACAATTATTAAATAAACAATATAAAAATTCAATAATTATTTTTAAAACAAATGTTAAGAAATGTATTTTATAATTAAATAAAGTAACAAAATTAGCCTGTTTTACGGTTAAAATTGTAGTTTTATCGGCTTGAAATACAGTAATAGGCTTGGTTAAGAAAAATTGCCTATGTATTTTCCTGTTGGAATATATTTACAAAGATTTTTACAAACTGTATTAGAAAATATCTTTAATTGATATAACTATATTAAGCAATGATTTTGCGTATAAAGGAAGGTTTGTGAAAGGTAAGGAATGTAATGTCAAGGTATGTGATTAATAGCCATATTGGAGAATTGGCGGCAAAATTTGCTTTTAGTGTAAAAAATATATTTAGTGTTTTTCTCTTTATTTGGGATTCAATTTTCAAACAAAAGAAAAAGTTTGAAAGTATACAATTTATGGGATTAAAGGACAAAAACGGAACATTAATTTATTTGGGTGATATATTAAGGGATGATAATAATAATCTGTTAACTCCTGTATGTGAAGTGTTAAATGGTGAACATATTTTGTTTTTTAAGCCTATAAAACATTTACATAAAAAATTTGCAATAGGATGTAAGTCGACTTATAGTGGCACCTTAGAGGTTGTAGGCAATATGCGGGAATGTCCTGATTTAATTAAATTATTGTTTACAATATAAAAGGATTCCGTTAAGATATAGTAGTAAACACAAGGAGAGGTGTCCGAGTGGTTTAAGGTGCAAATTTAAAATAGCTACTTTTTTATATTTTTTATATTTTTCAAAAAATCTAGGAAACGTTGATTTTACTAGCTTTTTTTAAAAATATCAAAATTTTAAAACTACAAATTTTTTATATATTTTAAATAAATATGGCACAAAATATGGCACAAAAAAATCCCTCGAAAATCGAGGGTGTGTTTAGTATGGTTAGTTAAGAATTAGTATTAAAGGCTTTTGTATGTTTTTCCGTCATAACTTAAACATTGTTTGCGGTTATTTTCAAAATTATATGAAACGTGAATCCATTGAGCACCGTTGACTGTTTCTAAAATTAATTGGTCATAATCACAATTTTTGCGAATCCAGTTAAACACAGCTATGTTTGATTGTCCTTTAACCGTAAAATCAACCGCCTTAGCCTCGTTGTGTTGAGAGTTTTTAACCCCGCCAATTATTTTATTAAGCTTCTCACACCTGTAACAGCTTGAAATAATAACAGGGCATCCGATAGCTTTCCGTAGCGGATACAAAATATTGTCGTGAAGTCTTACAACGTTTTGCAATAAATCAACAGGTATTTTGTTGTCAATACCCATAATCAAGGCTGTACTTGAATATTCAAACTCTTCTATTTTGAAATATTTTGATAAATGCATTTAATGCCTCATAATTTTATCGTACATTTTGTCAATTTTTTCTTTTATTTCTACAATGTCGCTTTTTAATTCGGTTATTGCTAAGTTGTAAACCTCTTTGTGAACAAATTTTTTGTCGATTTTCTCCTCAAAATTTGTAAAATAGTCAGTCAATTGTGACGGAGTGACAAATATTTTATATTGTGTCAAAAAAGCTATCACTATTAGTATGTATGGTGCGTAGTTAATAAAATCTTTCATTTCTTCCCCTGATTAAACATTAACACTTTTAAAATCGGGTAAATTTAAGTATTTAAAATACGTCCGACAGTTTCTAAAATTAAAGCTATGTATTTATTTCCGTCAAATCCGTTGACTTTTATATTTTTGAACTGTTCAAGATAGTTAGCCATTGCTTTTAAATTTATAAAGTCTTTTAACGGTTTGTCCCCTCTTTTGTTGTTTGGTATTTTGTGTGCCAAAACTAAGTTTTTGAGTTCGGTTTTTCCGCCGTTTGAAATTGTATTTAAATGTTCCAAACTGACTGTTTTTGAAGTTATTATTTCACCATAAAACCCACGTTTTACTTGTGGCAAAAGTCCTCGCTTATACATAGTTTTTAAATAGTGGCTGTACCCAAAATTTGGTTGAGGCTTTTGAGTTTTTTTAAAAATAGGTTGAATCTTCATTTATAACACTTTCTCTATCTCATCAGCGGCTTTGATTAGTTTTTCCGCTAAAACCCTTAATGTTGCCAAGCCAAGTTTAGAACCTTCAATGTAAGCGTTTTTCTTAACTTCGTTTGTTTCTGAGTGGATTTTACTTGCATTTTGTGCCAAGTCCTCAATAAGCTTGTCGATTCTTGCGTTGGCTTTTTCATAAGCCTTGCGCTTGAGTATCGGTACAACTTTGGATTCGATAAGCTCTTTAATGTACGGTACTGCAAGCGTTAAGATTGTTTTAATGATGTTTAATAAGCTTTCGTTCATAATTTACTCCTATGCTGAAATATTTAAAACTGCACTGCTAAATTGTGTCTTTATCCACAAATCCTCACCTGCTTGCTTAGTATAAAGATTAAGTACGGGTGTGTTTATGTAAAAACCACCTTTTGTCGGTTTTTGTGCCGAACTTATTACGGTTGCGTTATTTTGAATTTGAAAAGTATATTGTTTTCCGTCCTCAAAATTAATGCCTGTTAAGTCCGCAACCTTTGCATATTGTCCTTCTGTATTAATAACAAACTCGCCTAAGTGTGCCATTATAAATCTCCTCTCTGTTGTTAGCCAAATCTCTTTTTATCTTGCAAGTAATTTTGTTTGATTTCGTCAGGGGTTAATATTCTATTCCACTGTCTAACTGAATAAAAAATATCGTTTGGACAATAGAAAGCTCCTTCTGGATATTCATTTGAGTTGGTGGGTGTAGAGCTGGAAGTTGATGTGCTGTTTATACCTCCTAAACTAACATTTTGTACGCCACTTAACGCTGAAGCTACACCGTCAGTAGGACTTGTTGGTTGGACTTCCTCACCATTTAAATACATTTTTGTACTATTAGCTGTGTTTAAAACACTTGTAACGGCAAAATAAACTTTATTTGATGTAAGTGGAATTTTTATATTTTTTGTAGATGTACCAGATGTATTTGTTGCTTGAAAAAAGACAGCTTTAGCGTTTTCGTTTATAAGTATTTGAAATCCCCCATAACTACTAACTCTACCAGTATTTTGTATAATCCAATGATTTTTGTTCGATAATATTGCAGTCCCCAATTCCAAGCACAATTCAAAACTCAAATTATTATGAGAGTATGACGGGTAATAGCAAGTACCACCGAGTTTACACCCTTTACCTGTAAATGTCGGAGTACCGTTTAAAACCTCTAAACAACCTGTGGTTGAAGATTTATTCGCATACGGTGCATACACTAGGTTTTGCATACCATTTATTGATTCATCGTGCACACCACTACGTGAATTTATTTCACCGTCTAAGCACATTACAAGTCCTGCAATGTTTTTGGGGAATACTCCACCTGTCGGGGTTTCTCCGCCACCACTCGTATTCACATCTTGCGGTGTTAAACCTTTTACATTAAAATTAAACGTCATTTTCAATAACCTCACTATCATTTGTAATAATTTCTTCATTTGTCACCTCGTCTTCTTTGGGTATATCCACACTGTAATCAACATTTATTGCGTTGATTTCTTCCACTGTTGTTGCGTTTTCAAGCAATTTTAAGTAATAAGGGAATTTTACATTCCAAACAGTGGCTTGAACTTCACCCAAACCTATTAAAGCCTGCGTAAGCTGTTCTTGATTTAATGCAATTGTTTCGTCCTCTTTGGTATTCCAGTAAACCTCACTTTGAACACCTGTCATAAAGCTAAGCGCATAAGCTGATAGTTTTGCAATGTTGCCGTCAGTAGCCTCAATGTGTTTACCTTCTTCGACTTCAAAAAGAGCGTTGCCTGATTCCAAATAAATACGTGCGCCGTTGTTGATTTCGTTGTATTTATTGATTTTTGCGATGTTTAATTGTTCTTCTATATATTCAGTTGTATCGGCAAACTCAAAATTTACTATCGGTCTTTCTGTT
>CAMEWS010000016.1 GCA_945946765.1 uncultured Clostridia bacterium | reverse complement strand
ATAAGAATGAACTTGTTTTTTGCACAGGTTCAAGCGGATTTTCGGACGGACGGAGTCCGGATAGCGAAGATATTGAGCCGACTTGTGCAACGCACAGAAGGCGAAACTATCTGAGCGTGGAGAAAATCCAAGACAGTAGTCGGAGTCAGTTGACAATATGAAATATTGAAATTAATTATAAATTTACATACTATATAAGCATGCAAGTATACAATGAATTAAATTATAATCCTGATTTATCTCTTTGCCTCGGTTTTTTTGACGGCGTGCATCAAGGGCACAAAGTTGTTATAAAAAATGCGGTTAATCTTGCAAAACATAACGGAATTAAAAGTGCGGTTGTAACCTTTAAAAATCATCCGCTGTGCTATTTTCAAAATCGCACGCCTTGTTATATAGTTTCGCCTGAAGAAAGATTAAGACTTATTGAAGAACAGGGTGTTGATTATGCCTATGTATTGGAGTTTGATGAAAATATTGCAGATGCTCTTGCGTACGACTATTTAAAAGATATTTTGGTAAAAAATTTCAAACCTCAATTTATTACAACAGGGTTTAATCATTACTTTGGTGCAAACAAACAGGGCGATGTGAATTTTTTGAGGAATCATCAGGAAGAATTTGGTTATAAGTATTATGAAATTCCACCAATTTCCTTTAATAATACATTAATTAGCAGCTCAAAAATAAGACAGCTTATTATGTCGGGTGATGTAGATTTAATGCCTAATTTGTTGGGCGGTTATTTTAAGATAGCCGGCAGGGTAATTACAGGGGACAGAATCGGACGGACGTTGTCTTTCCCTACTGCCAATATAAAATTTCCGTCAGATATTATAAAACCTGAAAAAGGGGTCTATGCGGTTTGTGCGCAAATAGACGGCAAAACTTACAATGCAATGGCAAATTTTGGTAAGCGCCCGACCGTTAATGGGACTAAATTGCTTTTAGAAGTCCATGTGCTCGATTTTGACGGAAATCTGTACGACAAGATAATTAATATTTCTTTTGTGAAAAAGATAAGAAACGAAGTTAAATTTTCTTCTCTTTCCGAATTAAAATCACAGTTGCTTAAAGACGAAATTGAAGTCAGACATTTCTTTTGTGAATTAAATCGTAAATAAAAAGCGGTATGACTACCGCTTTTGTTACTTATTTTGACGCTAAACTTTCTTTTGCTTTAGGAATAATTTTTTCCGTCATTGACGTGATGAATTTTTCGGGTGTCATGCCTACATGATTATCGACTTTTGCCGCTTCGTTTGCAAATTGATTTAAGCGTATTGCACATTCTTCTTTAGGCATTTGTGCATATATTTGTGCCAGCGTATTGTTTTCCGTTCCTATACGTCTGTGAATGTAATTGAGCACATTGTTTCCGTCAGAAAGTTGTGCTTTTGAGTATGCTTTTATATAAGCTTCTTCAATCCAGCTAGCTGCTTGATGGAACGGGTCTTGTTCCGTAGGGCTTGCCGAACGTATTGCTGCACCATGTTCAACACCTCCAAGATTTACCATTCCGTTGTGAGTGTTTTCGTTTAGCACTCTCGTTGCTTCGGGACGATATTTATCTTTTAAGAAATTTATTTTTTCTTCTAATTTTTTAGGGCTTTGTTTGATTATTGTTTTTGTTAATCCGAGCGCTTCTCTTTTTACGTATGCTATACCGCCCAAAACTGCAAGAACAATGGCTGCAAGCAAAATATTTTTAGTTTTTTTGTTGTTTTTCGGTTGTGTGCTGTTGTTTATCCCGAAAGTCGTTTGGGCTTTAGATTGTGACGGAGTGCTTTTTGTGTAAATAGATTGAGATGTGATTTTTTGTACAGCCATATTATACCCCTTTCTCTTTTTGGTTATTATTTTATTATATTAAGTTTAAAAACAAAAATTTTTGTCAGCCGACTTTTTTAACAGATGTTTTCTGTTGATAATATTGGGTTACAGTGGCTTAATTTTTCTTAATTTATAGTAAAATCGTGCAAAAAATTAGTAACGTATAAATTAAAAACATATAAGTAACAGAAAACATAAATCTTTTATCTTTTTTTAAGTATGACATTTTTCTCCCCTATATTTATTTGTGATGGCATTCCTTGTGTAAGAGTCAAAAAAGACAGGTGAAGTTGTTTGATATTTTGTACAAGATTCATTAATCTTCAACAAAATTGTCCGATGGTTGGAGGACTTTTTAAATTACCCGTTTGAAAAATTGCGGAGTGATTTGTAAAAAAGAAGAAATAAAACTTTAAAAGATTTTGAAACTATTGTAAAATTTATTTATTCTTGTTGACATCAATTTTGAGAAGGGTGACTAATTGAACTTGTTGTCAGGGCTGAACTTAACTAAGGAAATCGAACTTGTTTTGTTATTCCGATTTAATAATAGTTTTGTATCAGTTTACTGTATAAAAATTTAAGGAGATAAAAATGGCAAACGTAATACAAGGCAATTTGACTACTAACAATGAAAAATTTTGTATAATCATATCCAGATTTAATGAGTTTATTGGCTCAAAACTTTTATCAGGAGCAATAGATGAGCTTGTTCGTCACGGAATTAAAGAAGAAACAATTGACGTTGTTTGGACTCCGGGTGCATTTGAAATTCCGGTAATTGCCAAAAAGGTGGCAAAATCAGGAAAGTATGATGCAATAATTACTTTGGGTGCTGTTATAAAAGGTGCAACGGGTCACTATGATTTTGTTGCGGGAGAGGTTGCAAAAGGTATTGCTCAAGTGTCTTTGGAAACTGGTGTTCCCGTAATATTTGGGGTTTTAACAACGGATAATTTGGAACAGGCAATTGAACGTGCAGGTACAAAAGCAGGAAACAAAGGCTCCGAAGCCGCCAAAACAGCTATAGAAATGGCTAACTTGACAAAAACTTTATAAAACTTTACAATTGGGCTTGTACTAATATTTATAAGGAGTTGAGTATGAGTTTGGATTTAGTAAAGGCTATTAAAGCACCTTTTAGCGGACAAGATTGGATTAAAAAGCTGATTATCGGCGGTATTTTATTTATGATACCGATTGTTAATTTTGCTATGGTTGGTTATGTTATTAAATATTTAAAAAATATTTTAAACGGTAATGAGTCAACACCCGAAATTTCCGATTTTGGCGCTTTGTTTGTGACAGGTATTAAGGCATTTGTTGGAAGTCTACTTTTATTTATTCCGTTTGGAATTATATGTATAATTATAGGTATGTTGTTTTCAGATGCGCAAATTGTTGCTAATTTAATTGTTTATGTATTTTACATTGTATATTATTTTGTAGCATATATATTGATGGCAAGATTTGCTATGGATGAAAAAATTCTTTCTATGATTGATTTTGCTTCCGTAGGCAAACTTTTGGCAGGTAACAAAAATACTTTATTATTTGTTCTGTTTGTAATTGCATTGGGTATTGTCTATGGTGTTGTTACAACAGTATGTTGTATTACTGTTGTTGGTATGATTTTAATACCGTTCATTATTTTGGCATCAATGCTTTCAAACTTTAATCTTATCGGTCAGTTTGTAAAAAGCTCACCAAATTTTGAAGAAGTAAAAGCATCCGCTAATTAGTAATATATAGTTTTTATTTTAATAAACACACTATCATTCCGCTAAAAAAAGTGATAAAATGATAGTGTGTTTATTATATAAGTGAGGCGTGCTAATGGGTATAAGCTTAAAGCAGGCATTTTCTTTTGCGTTGCAGGATTCTAATTGGGTATCAAAAACTTTAATCGGCGGTTTTTTACTTTTCTTTCCTTCTTTTGTGTATATTTTCCCCGGAATAAAACGACTTATTCTTGACCCTATGAATTATTATTTTGTGGCTTTATACGTGTTGGTATCGCTTACGGTTATGATTGCGGTCTGTGGGTATTTCTTCAAGGCTGTTCATAATAGAATCGTTCATTTAAAAGGTAAATTGCCTTCTTGGAATCATACCGCTTATTATATTTATGTCGGGTTAAAAGCCTATATAGGCGGGTTTGTAATAGCGTTGCCGTTTCTTCTTTTGACAATTTTATTGGTGATGTTTTCTCCAATGACACTTTCTATGGCAATAATACCTTATGTTTTGGTGTGGTTTATTGGTCATGTTCTTTATACGTCTTTATATATTATGTTGGCATTAAATTTTGCTTTGGATTTTAGGCTCAGGTCATTTTTTAATATTAAAAAATCTTTTAATTTAATTAAGCATAATATTCCTTGTTATTTTATGCTCGTTTTTTATTGTTTGGTTGTGGCATTAATAAATCTGATTGTTTCTTTGATTCTGGTTAATGCACAAATTTTGGCATTGTTGTTGCCGTTTTTCTCTTTTTATATATGTCTTGTGTATGTTGATTTGTTTGCGCAATTTGCTTTGAATTGCGACAAAAATGTGTGTGATGAAGAAAAGTGTTTTGCATAAGTTTTAGAATCTTATAAAAAGGACTTTCGCATTTTCTTTAAAATGTACGTCGTAAGGATTTGCGTGGGGTATTAGTATAAGTTCTTCTTTTTGAAGGTCAAAACTTTTTTCTTCCGAGTTAATATTTATCTGACCGTCCACAACATAATAACAAAGGTCTTTTGATGATATTTGCGTGGGGATTATTGTGCCTGCCGTTGCAGCAAAGAACCCGAGCGCTCTGTTTGAGTCGTTAATGAGGTATTTGTTTTCTATGCTGTCTAGTCTGTAGTTTAATTCGTCTTTTGGATTAATAATTTTTTTGTACACGGGTATTTTCCTTTTGTTTATATTGTGATTTACGGGCTAAAAAAATATATCCCTCTGTAAGGTGCAACAATGTTTAATTTTGTAATTTATATTTATTAATATTGCTGATTTAAAATTTTTAGCAATTTATAATGTTTTCAAGTCGGGATGTATAATTATTTTATTTTTTAAGGAAGGTAAACAAGCTTTGGCAAACGCTTTAATGAAAACAAGTGAAGGCAAATTACAGAGAATTCCTCCGCAAAATACAGATGCGGAAGAAGCTATATTGGGTGCTGTTTTAACAAACCCCGTTTGTTTTAATAAAATTGCGGATATGCTGACAGCAAAAAGTTTTTATAAACCTGCACACAGATTTATTTATGAAGCCGTTGTTGATTTGTTTACCAAAAATCAAGCGATAGACATTGTTACGGTTTCAGAAGTCTTAAACGAAAAAGATAAACTTGAGGCTGTCGGTGGCAGGGCTTACATCAATGACCTTGCTTTAAACGTAACAACTACCGCAAATATCGAGTATTATGCAAAGATAGTTCAGGAAAAATCAATAAAAAGAGAGTTGATTAACGCAGGCTCCGAAATTGTTGAAATGGCTTATGATAATACAACAATGGATACCACTCTTGATAATGCGGAAAAGTTAATTTTTAATATTGCACAGCAAAAAACTACATCTGACTTAGTTTCTGTTAAAGATTTGGTTTTGACAAGTTATGAACAAATTTCTTACAGATATGAACACCGAGGGGAATTAATCGGTGTTCCGACAGGGTTTTATGACCTAGATGCAATGACTTCGGGGTTACAAAAGTCAGATTTAATTATCCTTGCGGCTCGTCCGTCCATGGGTAAAACAGCTTTTGCTCTTAATATTGCGCAAAATGTAGGGTTAAAAGCTAAAAAGCCCGTTGCGATATTTTCTTTGGAAATGCCTAAAGAACAGCTGGTACAACGTATGTTGTGCTCCGAAGCTGAGGTAGATTCTCAAAGATTAAAAACCGGTAATATGCAGGCAAAAGATTGGGAAAAATTGACATCAGCAATGAACCTGTTTGCTGATGCACCGATATTTATTGATGACTGCGCAGGTGCTACAGTAATGGATATCAGAGCAAAATGCAGACGTTTGGCAATGGAGCAAAAAGAAATAGGGCTTGTTGTAATTGACTACTTGCAGTTGATGGAAGGCTCTGCTACTGATGACAGAAACCAACAGATTTCAGGAATTTCAAGAGGTTTGAAGGGCTTGGCAAGAGAGCTGAATGTTCCTGTAATTGCATTGTCCCAGTTGTCACGTGCTGTTGAATCAAGGACTGATAAAAGACCAATGCTTTCTGATTTGAGAGAATCAGGTGCGATTGAACAGGATGCCGATATTGTAATGTTTATCTATCGTGATGAATATTACAATAAGGAAGATACTGAAAATCGTGGAAAAGCGGAAGTTATAATTGCAAAACACAGAAACGGTGCAGTTGGTTCAATCCCAATGCTGTTTCAAGGCAGCATAACCAAGTTTAAAAATATTACAAAAACCGATGTGTTTTAGTTAGTTTATGTTCAAATTGTAAACTTATTGATAATTGTTTTGTTTTTTGTACAATTGAGGTATGTGTTATAGAAAATGTCCTTTATAGATGGAAGAGGACAAGGGAGAAAAAGATGGCTATCTTAGAAAAATGGTCCGGACTGCTAAAAGCAGGCATGCTTGGTGCGTTTGCTATGTTTTTGACCTCCGGCTCTGCATTCGCAGGGGAAGCCGATTTGGTAGTACCAAATCTTTCAAGCGATCCGAACAGCTTTAATTTGCTGGTTATCGGTATCATTATTTCCGCATTGGGCTTGGTTTTTGGTTTGATAGAATTTATCAAAGTCAAAAACTACAAAGTTCATTCAGCAATGGCTGAAATCGGAAATACTATTTTTGAAACCTGTAAAACATACCTTATTCAACAAGGTAAGTTCTTACTCGGTTTGGAAGTTCTTATCGGTTTGTGTATTGCATTCTATTTCGGTGCTTTACAACACTTAGGACTTAAAGGTGTATTGATTATTTTGGCTTGGTCGGTAATCGGTATACTCGGTTCTTATGGTGTTGCTTGGTTCGGTATCAGAATGAACACACTTGCTAACGCAAGAACCGCATTTGCTTCATTAGAAGGCAATCCTTTAAAGGTCTTGAACATTCCTTTGAAAGCCGGTATGAGTATCGGTGTATTACTTGTAAGCGTTGAGTTAATCTTGATGCTTGTTATCTTGTTATTTGTTCCCGGACACTTAGCAGGTGCTTGTTTCATCGGTTTTGCTATCGGTGAATCTTTAGGTGCTTCCGCACTTCGTGTAGCAGGCGGTATCTTTACAAAAATTGCCGATATCGGTTCAGACTTGATGAAAATTCAATTCAAAATTAAAGAAGATGACCCGAGAAACCCCGGTGTTATTGCAGACTGTACAGGTGACAACGCAGGCGATTCTATCGGACCTACTGCTGACGGTTTTGAAACATACGGTGTAACAGGTGTTGCTCTCGTTTCATTTATCTTGTTGGGTGTATTCCCTCAATATCAAATTCCATTGTTGACATGGATTTTCACAATGAGATTCTTAATGATTGTTACTTCAGTAGTTGCTTACTGGATTAACACAGGTTTTACTCAAGTATTCTACGGTAAAGCCGAAAAATTAGACTTTGAAAAACCTTTAACTAACTTAGTTTGGTTAACTTCCGTTCTTTCAATCATAATGACTTTTGGCGTAAGCAAATGGTTATTAGGTGGATTGGAAGGTAATTTATGGCTTGTATTGGCAGGTATCATTTCCTGCGGTACTTTAGGTGCAGCATTGATTCCTGAATTTACTAAATTCTTTACAAGTCCTAACGCTATTCACACAAAAGAAGTTGTTACTGCTTCACGTGAAGGCGGTTCTTCATTGACAATTCTTTCAGGTATCGTTTCCGGTAACTTCTCAGGTTTCTGGATTGGTATGGTAATCGTATTCTTGATGGGATTGTCTTATTACTTTAGTACAATGATTCCTGATGCGGTAATGATTTATGCTTCAGTATTTGCATTCGGTCTTGTTGCATTCGGTTTCTTGGGTATGGGTCCTGTTACAATTGCCGTAGACAGCTATGGTCCTGTAACAGATAACGCTCAATCGGTTTATGAACTTTCATTAATCGAAGAACGTGAAGGCGTATCTGAAGAAATTGAAAAAGAATTTGGTTTCAAATCAAACTTTGATGTTGCAAAACAACAACTCGAAGAAAATGATGGTGCGGGTAACACATTCAAAGCTACTTCAAAACCGGTACTTATCGGTACTGCAGTAGTTGGTGCTACTACCATGATTTTCTCATTGATTCTTGTAATCAAAAATACATTGGGTATTCAACCTGAACAAGTTCTTAACTTGTTGAACCCTTACACAATCCTCGGTTTGTTAGCCGGTGGTGCTGTTATTTACTGGTTCTCAGGTGCTTCTATGCAGGCTGTTACAACAGGTGCATACAGAGCTGTTGAATACATCAAAAAACACATCAAAATTGATGATGAAAACGTTAAATCAGCAAACGTTGCAAACTCTAAAGAAGTTGTTAAAATCTGTACTCAATATGCACAAAAAGGTATGGTTAACATCTTTATCGCATTGTTTGCATTTGCATTAGCATTTGCTTGCTTGTCAGCTCCTTGCTGCAAGACTGTAGCACCTGTAGCCTTCTTTGTAAGCTACTTGATTGCTATTGCTATCTTTGGCTTGTTCCAAGCAGTATTTATGGCTAACGCCGGCGGCTGCTGGGATAATGCTAAGAAAATTGTTGAAGTTGATCTTTGTGAAAAAGGTACTGACTTGCACGATGCAACAGTTGTTGGCGATACTGTTGGTGACCCGTTCAAAGATACTTCTTCAGTAGCTATGAACCCGATTATCAAGTTCACAACTTTATTCGGTTTATTAGCTATGGAAATCTCTATCAATGAAGCCTTCAGACAAATTGCTCCTATTGCAGGTGTAATATTCCTGATTGTTGCATTGGTATTTGTATGGAGATCCTTCTATGCAATGAGAATTCCTGATAAAACTGAAAACAATGATTAGTTGTTTATAAGTTTAAACGCTCCGTTAATTTTAACGGGGCGTTTTTTTGTTAAGTGACTGATTTAACTGTTATTTTCGCAGTCATCTTCGATTATATGAATATCGGGCTATATGCCCTTATTTTTATTCAATTCTTCCCAATATTTTTCAAATTCTAAATTTCTTTTTTCTTGTTTCAAATGTTCTACCACTCTTAAAGCACATTTGAGTCTGAGTAATTTGTATATTTTTAGTAATTCATCAACACTATAATCATCTTGGTTGTTTTTAGAATTTTTTATATTTGGATATCTTATTATTTCATTATCCTTATATGTTAATTGAAATACGTCCCAGTCTGTATTTTTATCTTTGTATAGATATGTCAATTTATAATCATCAGAGTTGTTACCTGTTTTGGCGTGGAATTCTTGTGCTTTTTGCGGATTATTAATACCAAATAATTGTGCTTTAAAAGATATATTAGTCATAATTTCTCCTTTGTATTTGAAATAAGTTTGAATAGGAATATTTTTGACATTTTAATGATAATTGTAAAGATATGTAAATATATTTAATTAATAATGTTTAGAAAAATAAAAAAATGGGCATATATGTAGTAGAGGAACAAAACAAGTTTTAAAAATTCTCTCTCTCTAATTCCTCTCTCTAATATGTGGTAAAGTTTAACCGGCGCAAGTCGGTTTTTTTTTGTTTAAAATATCAATTCTTTGACTTTAAATAATTCTTTTAATTCGCCTGTGTTTATAACGTTTTCAATATTGGATAATATATGATTTCTGTCATCTTGTGAAAGTTCTTTTATCATTGGCGGAAGAAGTATGTCTGCAGTTGTTTTGGCATTTACAAGAAACTTATTCATTGTTAAAAATTCCTTATAAACTGTCATTACTTGTAACCAATTATCAGGAAGATTACAAGTTGTATTAAGGTAATATTTGCAATCTTTTTTTAATTTTTCTATATAACTGATTACGTAATTAACTTCGTATAGCATTTCTTCTTCATTAACGGTTTGCCCTATGTAGTTGTTGTCTAAAATATCTTTTGGGTCGTTTTTAAACTGTTGAGATATATAGCTTGCCCAAAGCAAACATCCTAAATAAAAAGATATTGTGTGTTCCAATAGTTTTAGTAATTGTGGATATAAAAGTCTGAATTTAAATTTTCTTTGATTTTGTGACTTCAAGGAAAAAATCATTTTATATGCAGCATCGATGTTTGCTGAAAACGGTAATGTATATTTTGAATAACCGGGGTCAAATAATACAGCTTGTGAAAAATCCATAAAATCTCCTTAATTTATTTTTTAATTATAATCTTATTTGTTTTAAAAATAAAGATTTATAACCTTATCTGTCAAAATGTTTGAACTTATACCATTTTTTATCTATATTAATTATAGAAAATAAGAGAGGTAATTATGGCTTTAAATGTATATTTGGGGATAGATGTAGGTTCTGTTACAACAAAACTGGCTTTGGTTGATGAAACAGGTAAATATATTGACAGTTATATGTTAAGAACTGCCGGAAAACCGGTTCTTGCTGTACAACAAGGTATGAGAGAACTTCTAAAACAAGCATTGTGTGAATATAATATTCAAGGTGTAGGAACAACCGGTAGTGGTAGAAACTTAGCCGGTGCACTAGTTGGGGCAGATGTTATTAAAAACGAGATTACGGCACATGCAGTTGCTGCTAGTACTTATGTCCCCGGTGTACAAACAATTCTTGAAATTGGCGGACAGGACAGTAAAATTATTATTTTAAGGGATGGTATTGTTACCGATTTTGCTATGAACACAGTTTGTGCTGCCGGTACAGGTAGCTTTTTGGATCAACAGGCTAACAGATTGAATGTTCCGATTGCTCAGTTTGGAGAAACAGCTCTTAAATCTACAAACCCAGCAAGAATTGCGGGTAGATGCGGGGTATTTGCCGAAAGTGATTTGATTCATAAACAACAACTCGGTTACCCTGTTGAAGACTTGTTGTACGGGCTTTGTCAGGCACTTGTAAGAAACTATTTAAGCAACTTGGCGTTGGGTAAAGAATTGCTTCCGACAGTATCTTTCCAAGGCGGTGTTGCTACAAATTCAGGTATGGTTAAGGCTTTTGAAGAAGCTCTTGGCACAAAAATAGTTGTGCCGGATAATCACCAAACTATGGGTGCGATAGGTGCAGCATTGTTGGCAATGGAAAATCATCAATATACTGAAAATCCAACTAAATTTAAAGGTTGGGAAGTTGGGAATATGCATTTTAATTCCATTACAAACCAATGTAACGGATGTTCTAATAACTGTGAAGTTATTACTATTGTTGAAGGTGAAATGCCCAATGAACATCCTAAAGATATTAAGGATATTAAGGGAAATATTATTGCACGTTGGGGCGGAACCTGCGGAAGATGGGATATTTCATAAAAACAAAAGAAATAATTTGTTATTTTGTAAAGAAATTATTACATACTGACAAATGATTTTTTGTTCTATCGTTAAATTAATATGAAAATCTTACCAATATTTTTTAATAATTTACAGAAAAATTATAAATCTGCTAATATAAATAAATCAAACTTTTTAATAAATCCATTACCGTTTGATACGGTGTCTTTTGGCAGTAAAAAACACACATATGGTGTTAAAGATGCCAGAGAATTAGATGATTTACCTTGTGCTTGTTGCGGACATATTATGACAAAAAATAGTTCTGTTAATAAGTTTTTAAATGAAAAAATTTATTTTCCCGCATCTCAGGCCTTAATATTAATGCAAAAAGAGGGTTTTATTTTAAATGAACAACCTCGGGAAATTAGAAATGCTTTTGAGTTTTTGTATGTTATAAGTCAAAAATATAAAAAGCAAACTGTTGCGGAATTGCTTTCTATGGAGCAGGTAAAAAATTACAGAAAACATTTATCTGTACAAGAAAATCTTGCATTTGATGAGATATGCGAACAATCTAAATTAATTGCTCACAACTCATCTTATATGATAAAGGCAATTTCCTCATTAAACCCTGATTTCCAACCAATAGAAAGAGCTGTTTTTAATGAATTAAAAACGTTGTCCAAAAAATATCCCGAAGAAACATTTTTTGATATTTTGAATAGGTCTGAAGTTAAGAGTAAATATTTGGATAATTTGAAATATAAACAAATGAACATTTTGAATAACATTGATGTTTTAAAAGAAGATTTGCCACGTAGATATCAATTTGTAGTAGATGATTGTATCAATAAATCCAAGGAAATATTTACAAACGAACAAGACGTTATTATTCATAAAAGAAAACGTGTTATTGAAATGTTTGAGCTTGCGTTAGACAGAATTAAAGCGAATAAAACCGCAAAAAAAATTATCGAAGAAATAAATAATTTACCCAATTCTCAAACAGATGTTGATGCTTTTATGATTAAAAGCTCACAAAAAACCTCAAATTCTTTGGCAGAAACTCTAGTTACTCGTACTCGTTCTACAAGAGAGCATGTAATACCAAAGCATAGAGTCGGGCATAATGGAGAAAATTCAATACACAATTATATTTATCTTTGTTCCAAGTGCAATGTAAAAAGGAAAATGACAGAGTATTCAAAATTTGTTGAAGACTATCCGGATATGCCGGCAAATACTCAACGACAAATGGATACAATGATACGTCATATAAATAGAGGTAATTTAATAGGTTATGATGATTGGCCCGATAAGATTAAAGTTGTGTTAAATGAAGAATCGGGTGCTACAAAAAAACATAATGGAAAAATCAATGTAAATGTTGGTAACTTAGATATTGATTATGCAATTCGGAATAGAGAACGAAAGAAAAAACGTTATGTTGCAGAATGCAGAAGTAAAAATGAAAAAAAGTATTTTAAATATTGATAATACTGTTTATTGTTTTGTTGTCATTTTTTGCATCGACATTGTCTACAACAAAATGAGGAGTGTAGTCCTTTAAGATTAGCATTTTGTTTATCTCACTGCTTAAACCGGCAAAAGATAATGCAATTTGTGAGGGCTTTTTAGAGTTCCGTTCGTCAATAAAACCAAGTACTGTATCTAATATTTCTAATAACATGGGTCGATTTATATGTGCAAATTCAAAGTCTTCAAATACTTCCATTAAAAACGGATAAGCATCTTTTGCTTTTAGTGCATTAATCTTTTTTATTTTTTTTCGTATTTCATCATCTTTTAAATCTGCAAAAATTAGTCTTATATAATAAACGGAATATCTATATATGTTTTTTATTATCAAACTTCTTTTTTGAAACTTAGAGATACGTTGATAAAAATCTAAAAACTCTTTGAAAAGATTTTCTTTTTTGGGGATAACCGCATTATTTTGTATAGTAAGATAATCTATTAAAAATTTTTCTAATAAGTTTTCGTTAAGTTTTTCAGATGTTGAAAGAAAAACTTCTTCCATCTCCAACCAGTAGTCGTTGTATACATCAAAAAGGGACAAGTTCTTAAGGTCAGAATATATAAACTTTCTGATTTTAGATACTTCACTTAACTCATCAAATTTACTACACAAAGCAACCATACTGACATTTTATAATATGATTTAATGAAAAGCAAAACTGTTAAGTTTGTAACAAGTTTTTTTTAGTTTTTTAAATTAAACTTCAAAAAGCTTATGTAGTCTGTATTGAATATCTTCTTCATCAAGTTCGTGAGTTATATTGTTTAAATCAAGAGCTTTTTGGAAATTTTTAGCTGCTTCCATATTTTCTCCGAGTATTGCATAAGTTCTGCCAATATTGAAATACGCCAGAGTGTAGTTTTCACTGCAATCAAGAGCTTTTTGGAAGTGCCTTAAAGCTTCGTGAGTATTGCCTATATCATCAAGGTATATTACACCAAGATTATTGTAAGCTATTGCATATTCGGGATTAAGAGCTATAGCCTTATTGTAAGCCACTATTGCTTCTTCTGTATAATCTTTTTCCCATAATGCCATACCGCATTTGCAATATGATTTTGCGTTTTCCGGGTTAATTTTAATGGCATCACAATATGCTTTTATTGCATTATCAAAGTCTTCTGTTGTGAAATAAGTATCACCTATGGCAAGTTGGCTTTCTTCGGATTCAGGATTTAATACTGCCGCTGTTTGATATAATACTATTGCTGCTTCAGGATTGTTTTTAATTTCCATATAAACAGAACCGAGTGCTTGGCAAACTATAGATGTCCAATATGGATCAGGATTAATGTTTATTGCTTTTTGATAATGTTCAATTGCGTCATCATATTGTTCAAGTTGTACTAAAGCAAATGCTAAACTGTTGTGGTAAAACGGATTTTCTTCGTCCAACTCTAATGCCATAGAAAAAGCGTTCACCGCTGATAGGCTTTCATTTTTTTGAAGGTATAAATGACCAAGTTCGTAATAAATTTTGTCATTTTCTTCTTCTATTTCAAGTAATTTTGTATAGCAATCGATTGCATCGTCAATATTGTCTGGAAAATGAGTTTGAATTAATGTTGCAAGTTTTATAAGAGCAACTCTGTCATAAGGATTTGATTCTAATACTTTTTTGTATGCTTCGATAGCAATTTCAGGAGCATGCTCTTTTATGCATATATCTCCAATTTTATTGTAGAAATATTTATCTCTACCGGTACTTTCTGCAGCTTGGTCATAAGTTGCCACAGCAAGAGTACTATTTTTGATTTTTTCTAAAAATCCGCCGTAAGTTTTGTATAAAAAGACTTTTGTATCGTCCGTAATATTTCTGTACATCATTTTTAATGAAGCCGAGTCCCATAATACAGTGAGGCATCCTGAACAAGCATAATAAACCATTCTTATAAAATCAACAAAAGATGGTTTTACATTGTTTATTTTTTCATAGAGCATTGTTGCAAGAATAAGTCTTGGTCTTGCAGAGTTAATCGGGTTGATTTTTATTGCATTTTGAAATTCTTTTTCAGCTTCTTCAAAATCATAGGCAAGCTTTAAGAAGTAACCCTTGTAGAGGTGAGCATTTTTATTGTTGGGGTCAATATCTATAGCCATTTTGCATTGTTCAATGGCAGAATCCAATGAAATTTGTCCGTTTTCGTACAAAAGACATGCCAGACGGTAATACGTTTCCGGTATTTTGGGATTTTGCTTTATTGCTTGAATATAATAATTTACAGCGCTTTCCAAATCAGAATTTCTACTTCTTAAAAGATATTTTTCGTGATATATACGTGCTTTTTCAAGAATTCTGATAGCGTTTTCTTTTCTCTCTTGTGTAATTTTATTATTGTTTGTATTGCCTGAATTTTGTTGCTCCAGCATGCTTACCTCTGTCTTCATGTCTTTATTTTTATCGACAGAAGAAAACTTCATATTTAATGTATTCAGAAAAAATCATCTTTTTATACCAAATTTTAAAAATCTAATAAATGAATTGCGCAAAATTTTTGTGAATGTTATTATATCAAGGCTATGGCTAAAGAAAAAATTAAAGAAAAAGAAATTAATAGCGAGGAAGTTAAGCCTAAAAAATCGAAGACTAGAAAGTCAAAAACTGAGAAGGCTCTTGTTATAGTTGAGTCTCCTGCTAAGTCTAAGACAATTAAAAAGATTTTGGGCGATTCTTACCAAATAGAAGCCAGTTACGGGCATATCAGAGATTTCCCCCCCAAAGTGCTGGGGTTTGATGTTGCAAATAATTTTGAACCATCATTTGTTGTTATCCCCGAGAAAAAAGTCGTTGTTAAAAAGTTAAATGATTTAGCCCAAAAATCTGATAAAATCTACCTTGCATCCGACCCTGACCGTGAGGGAGAAGCTATTGCATGGCATGTCAGACAGGTACTGGATGTACCGGATGACAAGATTAATCGTATAGAATTTAACGAAATTACTCCAAAGGCAATAAAAAGTGCTGTTGAAAATCCCAGACAAATTGATATGGAACGTGTAAAAGCACAACAAACACGTCAGATTCTTGACAGGTTGGTGGGGTATAAAATCAGCCCTGTTCTATGGGAAAAAATGCGTAACTACAGGTTGTCGGCAGGACGTGTTCAAAGCGTGGCACTTCGTATGATTTGTGAGCGAGAAGATGAAATTGATGCTTTTGTTCCCGTTGAATACTGGTCAATATCTGCTGATTTGATGAAAGGCAAACTTCCTTTTTCAGCCGAATTAACAAAGTATAAAGACAAAAAAATTGAAATTAAAAATCAAAAAGAAGCTGACAAAATTTGTGCGGAACTTTCAAAAGACGGCTTAAAATACGAAGTTACAAAGGTTACATATCGTGATACTTTACGCAAACCCGCTGCTCCGTTTATTACCTCAACTTTACAGAGAGAAGCCAGCAACAAACTTGGTTATGGTGTTTCTAAAACAATGCAAATTGCACAAAAGTTGTACGAAGGTATTGAAATTGGTGGTGAACCTATCGGTTTGATTACTTATATGAGAACTGATTCTGTTAGGGTGTCTGATGATGCCCAAGCTGCATCAAAAGATTTTATTCTCGACAATTTTGGTGAAAATTATTATCCTAAAACACCTAACAACTATGTAAAAGGTGTTAAAGGCAAGAATGTTCAAGATGCGCACGAAGCTATCAGACCGTCTTATATAGACAAAACACCGGACAGTATTAAACAGTATCTTACGTCAGAGCAATACAGATTGTATAAATTAATATGGTCACGATTCATTTCTTCACAAATGGAAAATGCAAAAGTTAAAAATACATCTGTTGATATCAATGCAGGCGATTATACATTTAAAACAGGTACTTCAAAGGTTGTTTTTGACGGTTTCTTAAAAGTTTATAACGAAAACGATGACGAGCCTGATTCAAGCAAGATTCCCGATTTGGAACAAGGGGATGAGGTTAAACTTCAAAAAATAAACCCAAAACAACACTTTACGCAACCGCCTCCACGATACACAGAAGCATCGCTTGTTAAGGCATTGGAAGAACATGGTATTGGTCGACCGTCTACTTACGCTCCGATTATTTCTAAAATTCAGCAAAAAGGTTATGTTGAAAAAATTGAAAAAGCATTAGCCCCTACTATTTTGGGCAGAACCTTGTCACGTGAGCTTGTGAAATATTTTACGGATATTATGAACTATAAATTTACGGCTCAAATGGAAACAAAACTGGATGATATTGCGGAAGAAAAAGCTGTTTGGACAGATGTTTTGCAGGATTTTTATTCGCCTTTTATAGAAACAGTTGATGCCGCAAAGAAAAATATGCCAAAAGTTTTAATCGAGTCTGATGTAATTTGTCCGAAATGCGGTAAAAAAATGATTGTTAGAACAAGCAGATTCGGTACACAATTTTTGGGTTGTTCGGGCTACCCTGAGTGCAAAACAATGATGCCGTTAAATAAAGATGGCTCTGCTGCTCAGGTTGAAGAAAAAAGCGATGAAAAATGTGAAAAATGCGGTTCGGAAATGATTATTAAAGTCGGACCGTACGGTAAATATTTACAATGTACAAATGACGACTGTAAAAACAGAAAAAGATTGGTTATAACAACAGGTGTGCCTTGTCCAAAGTGTGGTAAAGGCGAAGTAATTCAACGTAAGTCCAAATACGGCAAGATTTTTTATGGTTGTAATAAATATCCTGATTGTGATTTTGTTTCTTGGAACGAACCTGTTAAAGAGGCTTGTCCCGAGTGTGGAGCGTATCTTGTGAAAAAAATCACTAAAAAAGAATCAAAATTGGTTTGTTCAAATAATTCCTGTTCATATTCAAAACCGATGGAAACAGACGGAGAGGCATAGAATGTATAAATTTGCGGTTATAGGTCATCCTTTGACACAGTCATTATCGGCTGTAATGCACAATGCTTTGCTCAAAGATTTAGGTATGCAAGGTGAATATGAACTTTTAGATACGGAAAGTGAAGATCTTGTAGATAGGGTGAAATATCTAAAGTCACGTGATTATACAGGGTTTAATGTTACGATTCCTCATAAAGTACCTATAACATTGTTTTTGGATGATTGTGATAAGTTTGCAGATATGGCAGGTTGTGCAAATACTGTAAAAATTATGAAGGATAAAACTTTATACGGTTATAATACCGATATTTACGGTTTTCAAAAAGCTATTCCCGAGGAAGTTTGTGAAATTCTTAAAGGCAATAAAGTTACTTTATTGGGAACAGGTGGCGCTGCTCGTGCAGCTGCTATTGCTTTGTGTGATATCGGAGTAAAGAAAATAGATTTTTATGCACGTAATATTATTAACGCACAGCAAATGGTTAACTTTCTTAGGGCAAGATTTCCTCAGGTTGTATTTGAATTAAAACAAATGCAAAGTCTTAGGGATTTGTCGGATTCCGTCCTTCTTGTAAATTGTACTCCCGTCGGTATGAGAGGCAAGGCTATGGGGGTTAGCCCGATTGATGAAGTAGTTTTAAAAACTTTGCCTAAAGATGCATCAGTATATGATATTGTGTATAATCCTTTAAAAACTGAATTCTTGAAAATGGCAAAGAATAACAGCTATAACACTATATCCGGTCTTGATATGTTTGTTCATCAAGGCGCAAAAGCTTTTGAAATTTGGACAGGGGTAAAAGCAAAACCTGATGTGATGAAAATGGCTGTGTTGGAAGCTTTGGCTGAATAATTTTATTTTTAATTATCTTTATAATATATAAAAAAACAGCGATGAATTTCTTCACCGCTGTTTTTAGGTTTAAATTATAAAAATTATAATTTATCTGCAACCATTTTTGTAGTTTCAGCCAATCTTGTTGAATAACCCATTTCGTTATCGTACCAAGAAATTATTTTAACCATGTTGTCGCCCATAACTCTTGTTAATAAAGCGTCAACTGTAGATGATTGAGATGAACCGATGTAGTCTGAAGATACGAGCGGTTCTTCTGTGTAGCAAAGAACGTGTCCGTCAGCGCCTTCTTTAAGAGCTGCGTTAACTTCTTCAACAGTAACTTTCTTTTCTGTTTCGAAAACAACGTCAACCAAAGAAACGTCCGGAGTAGGAACACGCATAGCGAAACCGTCCAATTTACCTTTTAATTCAGGGATAACAAGAGCTACAGCTTTAGCAGCACCTGTTTTTGTAGGAACGATGTTCAAAGCGCCTGCTCTTGCACGACGAGGATCTTTGTGTCCTGCGTCTAAGATTCTTTGGTCACCTGTGTAAGAGTGAACTGTAGTCATCAAGCCTTTAACAATACCAAATTTTTCTTTGATAACTTTAGCAACAGGTGCTAAGCAGTTTGTTGTGCAAGATGCCATAGAAATTACATGGTGTTTTGAAGAATCGTATTCTTTGTCGTTAACGCCGAGAACGATTGTGATATCTTCGTTAGAAGCAGGAGCAGAGATGATAACTTTTTTAGCACCTGCATCAATGTGCGCTTTAGCTTTAGTAGCGTCAGTAAAGAAACCTGTTGATTCGATAACAACATCAACACCCAAATCTTTCCAAGGAAGATTTGCAGGATCTTTTTCAGCAAAGAATTTAATTTTTTTGCCGTTTACGATGATGCCTTCTTCGTAAGCTTCTACTGTACCGCAGAATTGACCCATAACAGAGTCATATTTGAAAATTCTTGCAGCATCTTCAGGTTTTAAACCGGGATCGTTGATAGCAACGTAATCGATTTGTTCAAAGATACCTTCTTTGATTGCTGCTCTTAATGTGTTACGGCCGATTCTACCGAAGCCGTTAATTGCAACTTTTTTAGCCATTTTTAGCTCCTCTTCTTTTTACAATTTTGTTTTAAATACACACATGTTATAAATTAAACATAATAAAGAATCAATACGTAACAAATTTTGTAACTATCCTGCAGTTATGATTTAATATATTTATGAACAACAAATTTTTACAACGCATTATAAGTTACATATTAGAGAGAAGAAGACAAAAGCTTGAAAAATTAAAAAACAAGCATAAGCCTCGCAGTTATACAAATTCTGCAGGCAAAACTTACATCAATGCTTCTGAAGTAATGACTTTAACCTCGCAAACAGATAAAATTATTGAGTTGCTTGATGAAGAAGTAAAAAATATTGTAAACGTTTGTCAGACTAATCCTGAAAATTTGCTGAATTATGTTAAAGAACATGGCACACAAGTTTTTAAAATTCCGTATGCAGATTTGATTCTTGCAAAAATCTCTGAAGAAGAAGGATTTATTATCCCTTTTAAAGGGCTTAAAGCTTTGTATCTAAATTTTTTTACCTCAATATTGAGTGGACAAAAGCTCAATTTGTCTTTTAGCTCTAAAGAAATGTTTGTGTTACGGGATATGGATATAAACGTGTATTATATGCTGCATCAGTTTCACAAATGGTGTGCGTTTAAAAAAGGATTGCCCGGGTTTGATGAAAAATCGCAAACTTTATTTAAAGAAAATTTAAATAAAATGACGGATGGTAATGACTTGTCCGTTGAAGATATTGTTGCTTTGAAAGAGGCAATCGCCCGTGATGCTCAGGCGGCGGAATTTGTAATACAACTGTCTAAAGACAGTAGCGGAGCTAAAAATGCTCTTAACAAAATTAAAAATGATGGCAGTGCGCAAATATAAAGATAAGTAAAATTTTGGTGTTTTTTCACTTAACAGTTATAATTGCTTTAATTAATATAATAAGTACATATAATTTGGAATTAAGAAAAGTGTAATAAAATGAGGAGTGTATAATGCGCAAGAAAGCTGTTAAACGGTTTGTTGCCTTGTGTTTATTAGGAACAATCGGGTTGCCTGTGTTGGCATATACCTATGAGGTACCTGAAAATTCTGTTATCAGCGGACATTCAAATTCTAATGGCGGGTATATTAATGCTACTGCGGGACAGGCTGTTAAGGTAAATGAGAATGTTATTTTCAACAGTAATTATACTACCGGCGAGGGTGGAGCAGGCGGTGCCATAAATATAGATAATGCTGCTGCTAATATTCTGAGTAAGGTTACTTTCTATAGTAATAAAGCTTCTCAAGGCGGTGCGTTATCCAATTCAAAAGGTGCTGTGACTATATATTCCAATGCTATCTTTTCTTCCAATCAAGCTTTACAGGGTAATGGCGGTGCAATATTTAACGGTAACATTGGCGCTATTGATATAAGCCAGTATGCAAATTTTATCTCAAATACTGCTTCGCAAGGTCAAGGCGGTGCAATAAGTAACGAAAACGGGAGTGCTTTAACCGTACATCAAAATTCAAATTTTGTATCCAACCGTGCCGTTCAAGGCGGTGCAATATCCAATTTCGACGCAGCCATGTCTATATTGGACAATGTTACATTTGATTCTAACAGCGCTACAAATGCAGGGGCAATCAGCAATGTATCCAGTGCAGGTTATAAGTCTATTTTAGTTATTGGTGATAAAGTTGAGTTTAAAAATAATAAAGCAGATGCTTATGCAGGTGCAATTCTTAACCAAAATTCAAACTTAACTATCGGCAATAATGCTAAATTCACTAATAACAAGAATGGACAAGCTGGCGGAGAACACTCCGGCGGTGCAATTGCAATTGATACCAATGGAGGAAATACTTCGCCAAGTTATGTAAAAATCGGAACTAATGCGGAATTTAACGGTAATTCTGCTACAAAGAGTGCGGGTGCTTTGTATGTGTATGAATCATCGGGTCAAGTATCAGTTGACGTTGGTGAAGAAGCAAAATTTACAAACAATACCGCAGCTAAAAATGGCGGTGCTGTTGCAGTATACGGCGTTACAGGTACTTCTGCTGCAGGTAATAAGGGGTTAACTTTTGGAAAAAATGCAACATTTACCAATAATACTTCAACAAATGGCAGTGGTGGTGCAATATATGCTGCTGACTTTGACGGACACTCAACAGATGTAACCATTTCAGGTCTTACGGTATTTGAAAATAATAAATCCTTAAATGGCAGTGGCGGTGCTATATATAATGCCGCAAGCAATTTGGTTTTAGACACAAATGCAGGTGATATTAGGTTTACGGGTAACACTGCAAGCGGTGTTGCAAATGATATCCTTGCCGCAGCTAGTTCTGTAACAAATATCACAGGAACTAACAATGTTTCAATCGGCAGTGGTTTGACTACTTTGGCAGGTTCAAGTCTGTCTATTAAAGATACATCAGCTCTTGTTGTAGAATCAGGAGTAAAGGCCGACATTGCAGGTTCAATTACCTCGACAACAGCAAATGCTAAACTTGTAAACAACGGCAAAACAACAATAAGCGGAAGAAATAACGTAAATATTACAAATAATGCTGATTTAACAGTTTCAGGTAACGGAGCCTCTAACATTACAAACAATGCCAATACAGTGTTAAGCGGAACTTATACCGGTACTTTAAACCAAAAAGATAAAAATGCTTCCGTAACAATTGCTGACGGTGCTATATTTAGCAGCTCAGCTGTAATTGAAGGCGGAACATTGAACATAGCATCAGGCGGTACTTTACACGGTACTCTTTCCGTAACGGATGCAGTAAGAATTAACATTGAAGGCGGCAACTCTGTAATTGATTCAACGGAATTGGTTGTGGGAAACAGCGGTCATATTGTATTGAGTGATACAAGTGCGCTTAACTTATCAGGTAATTACACTGTTTCCGGTGGTGTGTTAGGCACATCCGTAATTATTTCAAACGGTGCAATCAACGCACAACCCTCAGGACCTTTAACAATAGACAACTCTAAAGTTTTGACTTTGTCTGATAATGCAACATCAGACGGTGCATTTGTTGTTGGTGACACAGGGGTTCTTAAACTTGCACCGAAAACAGGCGAAAGTTTGACTTTAACTGCAAACAACAATATTTCAGGTGAAGGTCAGGTGCTTGTTGATGAAATAGTCGTAACGGAACAAACTTATGACCCGAGTACGGGTGGATACACTACGACTGATCTTCATCAAGGTGTCGGTACTGTTAACTTAGCTAATGACAACAGTGATTTTACTGGCTATTATTTACAAAAAACGGGTAATGTAATTGCTCAGGCGGGTTCAAAATTCTTTGGCGGTGATACTAATATCATTGATGGTGGTTCGTTAACCTTGCAAAAAGGTGCGGATTTAACAACGGCTGTCTTGGCTAAAGATTATGTCGGCATAGGATATGGTACAATCAATATTTACAATGATATTAAAGGTACGGTCGGTTCTGACGGAATAAACAGAATTTCCGATACAGATATTTCAAGCGGTGTTATTCGTTATGTAAATTCAGACGGTTCAACAATCGTAAATGTTAATATCAACGAAGCTGGTTTGGGCTTGTTTAACGGAACTAGAGTTAAAGGTGATACAAGCGGTACTTTGTCTCTTATTCCCGGTACAGGTGTTAGAGAATTAATATTTGGAAATGATTCCGGTTCAGAGGCTGATGTTATTAGTCTTGATACCGCTACAAAATTAACATATAAAGACAATGCGTATATCAAAGATGACTCAAAAGTTGAGCTTGGGATAAGTTCTTCATTAAATTTTGATAACGACACAACAAATATTGAATACAGACCTGTGATTACATCAACAGATGCAACGGCTTTAATTTCTCAAACAGGTGAAGGCGAAACAGTTATTTCTTCTTCATTAAGAGATTTCAACGGCTCGGTTAATGTTAACTACGGTAGTTTAGACCTTGCAAATGAGGAGGCAATCAGCTTAAATAACATAACGGCTGATAACGGTGATTTAAGCATTGCAGCTGATACTACCGCAAACAATGTTACTGTCGGAAACGATTCTGAATTTGTGGCTAAAAAATCGTTAACTGTCAACAACACTTTAACTGTTGATAATTCGCAAGCAACCTTTAACGGTGAAACAAGAGCTGCAACAGCAGACTTTAAAGGTTCGGACTCTGTTGTTAACTTGAAAGGTGCATCATTCTTTGGAAATATGAACCTTAACGGTGCAACAATGAATGCCTATAATAATGTGAACGTTACAGGTACAATGACGCTTTCAAACAATCCGACTATCGGACTTGCAAATGGTAGCATAAATACAATACATACAGGTGTGTTGGATGTCTCAAACAGCGGTGCAAACATTGCCATCGACATAAATCCCCGTTCACAAGCTTTAGATTCAATTGTTGCAGATGTTATTCAAAATAATCCTGATGTTTTGAATCAGTTGTTGATTACAGGTATAAACCTTACTGCTTCACCAATAGATAAAAATCTTAGCCTTGATATTTCGAATTTATTGAGAGATGGTAACGGCTTCTCCAGACCTGAAATGGTTCGATTGCAAGATGGCGGTGTTATTGCAAGAACAGCAATGGGTGATTATGCAATTACTGCATCTTCTGCATCAAATATGCTTAATGCGGCATTGTTGGCAATTAACCCTCAAATGTACAGAGGTCAGGTTGCAACTCTTGCATCTTGGCAAAACCAACTTGTTGTTAACAACATGATGTTTGACCATATGCAAGTTGTTACAAGACAGCTTATGGACGATGCTAAAACAGCAAACAAATATTCGGCTATATTACCGCAATTTGCGCCATACCAATACAGTGCAAAAGACGGAAGTCTTTGGTATAAAGCTTACGGAAACTTTGAACGTCTTTCTATGACACGAGGCTTGAGCGTAGGCAATAATGCATACGGTTCTTTAATCGGTGCAGACTTCCCGCTCGTAGAACTTAAAAACGGCTGGAAAATTGTTCCTACTGCTTATGTTGGATATAACGGCGGACACCAAACATATGATGGTGTAAGTATGTATCAAAACGGTGCTCAATTAGGCTTAATGGGTACTGCATACAAAGGTAACTTCTTAACTTCATTACTTGCATACGGTGGCGGTTACGGTAATGACATGTCGGTTAAAGGTCAGTATGGCGGCGGAAGTGATACTACCGGCAATTGGTTTGCAGGTGTAGCTTCAAAATCCGCATACAATATCCACTTGCCGCATGATTTCATCTTCCAACCTACGGCAATGGTTACATACAATGCGTTCGGTAACCAAAACTGGGGTTCAAGCTTTGGTGCAATGAGTATGAGTACAGGCATGCTTAACGGTATTAATGCGGCTCCCGGATTTAACTTAATCTGGAATAAGAAAACATTTAGTATCTACGCAACAGCACAAATGGTTTACAATATCATGGGCGGTGTTGATGCAAAAGCTGGTAATATCGATCTTGGCTATGTCAGAATGAGACATTCTTATTTTGAATATGGTTTGGGTGTTACAAAACGCTTTAAAGATACCTTCAATGGTTATTTACAATTGACATTCCGTAACGGAGGCAGAACAGGTGTAGGCTTCCAAGGCGGTATTCAATGGAAACCGGGGAAGGATAAAAAATAAGAATAGTAAAAAGCCCTTCGATTTCTCGAAGGGCTTCCGCTTTTTATTCGCAATTACATTTTGTTTATGAAAATTATTCAACTGTAACGCGGTGTGTTTCATTTTCTGTTTTCTTTTTGTAGTCATTAACTTTATTATTTCTGTCAATTACATTTGTATGTCCGCTAGTTACATTTTGCTTGTATGTTCTGTTTCCGTTTTTGTCTACATTATATGCATCAGCTCCGTAAGTTGCATCTTTGACAACTCTTCGACGTTCTACTTGATTAGTATTTGCAGTTGATCTACCTGTGAATGTATTGACAACAGTTCCAGCAATTACATTTGGGTTTTCTATTGGGTCAACTGTTGTTCCGTCGGGGAGTTCGATTGGTCCAAAGTCAACTTCAGTACCAACTTTCCAGAATGCTGCTCCATCTGGAATCATAGCTTGTACTTGTCTTACATATTTGTTGCCATTACCGTATACGCCTTGTGCGATTGCCCACGGGTTATCTCCGTATTTGATTTTATAAGTTACAACCTTACGTTGTTCTATTACAGGATCAGTTTGAGTGTTAACAACAACTTCTTGTGTTATTTCAGGTTCTTTTTTAGGTTCTACCGGTTTTTTAAACACAGGTTTTATTTTACCTGATTCTAATCCTGTCAACAAAGCTTCAGCTTCTTCATAGTTACAAGGTGTACCTTTTGTATCTTTTGTACCTGATGCTTCGGCAAGAGCTTTATCCATTTGTGACCAATCAAAATTGCCTGTATAAGGATTTACATAGTGTGTTGCAATTGCTTTGCCTAATCGTGCACCTTCTTTTGTGGCGTATTTGTCAAGGTATGCATTGTATTCTTCAAGTGTATCTACGCTTATAGGTACATCTGTCGGAATCGCTCTGTCTTCTACTCTTGTGTATTGTTTGTATGCTGATGCGCCGGCAGTAATACCTACTACAGCAGGTGCTATTGCTGCACCTAAAGGTACTGTAGATGTAGCTTTAGCTATATCTGCACCTGCCTGTGCAACAGATGTTGCTGTTAATTTAGCAAATCCGCCGGCTATCGCCAATGGGCTTGTTCTTGCTATATCTCTAACAACTTTTCCTCCGTCAACAGCTTTTTCTACATTGTAGCCAAGAGCTCTGCCAAGATCTTTAACATCTTTCATTGTGAATTTTTCTGCGCCTTCAGGAAGATTTTCGTTCAATCTTGCCAGAAGTTGATCTCTTTCACCTTCTTGTTTTTTCTTGTAGCTGTAGTTTACGGTTGCGTCTGTACCTGAGTTGTTGTCATAAATTTCATATAATTTATTCATCGATTCAGGAGTTGTATCATAACCTGCAGCTTTCAATTTTCCAAGAAGTTCAGGTTTTATTCTGGATTCAATGGCACCTTCTACACCCGAAGTCATAAATTCTTTTGTAACTTCAAGGTTTTCTTGTTTTGCTCCTACGTCATGAATTCTGTCAGCAGCAGTTTCTTTTTTACCAAAGAATCTTTTAAAACCGTTTGTTGTTTTGTTAGCTTTTTTGTAATCTTTGTATTCTTGTTCTAATGCTTTTTTTCTTTGCTTGTATTCTTGTTCGTCAATATGAGCATTGTCATACAACTTTGTTAATACAGCTTCTTGTGCTTCGTATTGTTGTTTTAATATTGCATCTGTTTGCTCTTTGCGTTCACCTTTTTTTACACCGTTTACATCTGATTGCAAGCTTCTGATATAGTTTTGATTGTTAAATTCTATATCTTCCTTAGCTGCTTTAAACTCTTTGCTCTTCATATATTTTTGAGCAATTTTGATTTGTTCAGGTGTCAAGTCATCTGATGTGTCTGCTGTTGCTTTACGTGCATCAACTTCTTTTTTGAATGCATCTTCACAAGCGGCTTTGTAATCGTTGAAATTTGTATAATTTACTGCTTTAATATCTTTTGTTGCTTGTTCAAAAACATTCATGGCTGTGTCTTTATCGGCAGCTTTTTTTAATTCTTTTTCAGAAGGTGTTTTTTTCTCATCAACTTTCTTTTCATTATCTTTGTTTTTCTTGCTTTTTTCTAATGCTTTTTGGCGTTCTGCTTCAAGTTCTTCAGCCATTTTTGTTCTGGAACTTGCAATTGGTGTTGATACAGTAGTAATTTCGTTTCCCATGTGTAAATCCTCTTTTCTCTCTATTAATCTCTCAATAATCCTTATAGCTATTTTTTATAGCTATACAAACTCTCTATGTTTATATAAACAAAATTTGTTTTAAAAAATTGACTATTCTTTTTGTAATTTTTTTATTTCTATTTGTATATAATGGCGAAAAAACAAATATAGCTTGTAATTCTTTTGTTAACATTTCTTAATATATTTATATATTTTATGTATAAATATGATAAATATCTTATTAATAAAAATATGCTGATGTGCTATAATCTTTAAATAATAGACATAAGGAGTAATGATTATGGAATACAAAGGTAAGGCTTTTAAATTTGGGGATAATATATCTACGGACCACATTGCTCCGGGACGTTTGTTTCACCTTCGTTCTGATTTAAATGAGTTTGCAAAACATGTTTTGGAAGATGCTGATGAAACTTTTGCCTCACGTATGAAAAAAGGTGATTTTGTTGTTGCAGGTAACAATTTCGGTTTGGGTTCTTCTCGTGAACATGCACCTCAAATTATTAAAATAGCAGGTGTTTCTGCCGTTCTTGCAAAGTCTTTTGCCCGTATATTTTATAGAAATGCAATAAATATCGGACTATTGCTGATTGAGTGCGATACAGACAAAATTAATGCCGGAGATGAGCTTGAAATTGATATTAAAGCAGGGATTGTTAAAAACAATACACAAGGTACAGAAATAACATTTTCCCCGCTTCCTGATGTAATGATTAAGCTTTTAAATGATGGCGGATTGATTGAACACTTGAAAAAACACGGTGATTTTGATTTGGTTTAATTTTACTAAATCTCCGCATTTGCAATGCATTCAGGCAATCTTCTCATCATTTTGTTTGTTGAGGTATCGACTGCAACACAGGTTACCGTTGCTGTAATATGTACTATGCCTGTATCTTTGTTGGTTAATACTTGTTTAAATACAATAGAACTTCTGTTAAGTTCAGCTATTTCGGTTTCCAATATAAGTTTGTCATCGGTTTTTGCCGAAGACTTGTATTTTATGTTTATATCAACAACAGGCAAAACGCAACCTTCTTCTTGCATTTTTTTTAAATCAAGACCAAGTATTTTGTCTGTAAACTCAATTCTTCCTGCTTCCATCCAACGGAGATATGTACCATGCCAAACAACTCCGTAGGCATCTGTATCAGCGTAGTATACTCTTGTTTCGTAAATGTGTTTTTTTGTCATTATTTAAAACCTATGAATCAAATAATCCTTGAATTTTATCTGTAATTTCCTGCGGATCCAGTTCGTTTGTAACGTTATTCAAGTCCATTGCTATTTGATACAATTTTGCGGCTTCTACTTTGTCACCTTTAATTGCGACAGAACGACCTAAATTGTAGTGAGCTAAAGCGTAATTAGGGTTGAAGTTAATTGCTTTTTCAAACAGTTCTGTTGCTTGTTGCACTCGTCCTAAATCATCAAGGTATATTACACCTAAATTATTGTAAGCAATGTCATATGTAGAGTCATATTTTATAGACAATTCATATTCTTTTATAGCTTCATCTATATCACCTTTGCCCCAATGTAAAAAGCCTAAGTTACAATGTATTTTTGCATTTGTAGGGTCAATTTCAAGTGCTCTTCTGTATACAGTCAAAGCATTGTTGTATTCTTGTTTATCATAAAAAGCACTGCCCAAATTTATGAATATATCTATATCCGTAGGAGTTAGCAGATATGCGGAATGGTAGGCACTTATTGCTGCATCTGTGTTTCTTTCGGCTTCTTGAAAAACATAGCCGAGTGTTTGCGCTATAACGCTTGTCCACTCCGGACGAGGGTTTAGTGTTATAGCATTTTGATAATAAGAAATAGCTTCTTTTGCTTCGCCTTTTAAATATAATATATTAGCAAGGTTGCTATAATACTCTGCAACATTAGGTTGGATTTCAATAAGCTTGTGGTATGATTCAACAGCACTGTCCAAATCTCCAAGTTCTTCGTAAATTGAGCATAATGAACGATATGCCGTTATATTAAGACTGTCTAATATAATTGCCATTTTGTATTCAAGGATGGCATCTTCGTATCTGCCCATTGCCCTGTAAATGTCACCAAGAATACAATATAACAATATAAAGCCGGGTGCTTTTTCTAAGGCTTCTCTGTATATATCTATCGATTCACTAATTTTATTATTGGCTATTAAAAACCAGCCTTTTATAAGCATCGGAGCGAATTGGATATATGATAATACTTTTATAACACTTTTTATTGCGTGACGATCCAAAGGTAATGTTAAAACAGACAGCAAGAATTCTTTGTGTTTTGCCAGCTTTGTGTTAAAGTTTTTTACAGACATTACTCTATACAGATTGTATTTTAAAAAGTGTGCTCGAGATGAGGCAAATGGTCGAATTTTAATTGCTTTTTGGGCAAAATCCATTGCATCAGGAAAATGAGCTTTTCTTGTATGACAGCATGCCAGCATATAATAAGATTGCGCATTTTTGTTGTTTTTTTCTACGGCTAAATTAAAGTAGTTTATGGCTCTATCTATCTCATTTTTGTAATAAAAAGCCATACCAATTTTAAAATACAATTCATCGGAATTTATATAAGATTCAAGTGCTCTTTGGTATTCCGTAATTGCTTCATCAATATATTGGCGAGCTTGGTGTATATCCAAATGCCACTCAATGTATAAATCGCCAAGTCGGACATGGAGTTTTGCATTGTTTGGATTTTTTGCAAGTTCAAGTTGGCAGTTTTCTATTGCTTTTTGAAGACTGTCGTTAGTTTTAAATTCTTTTTGTTTTTTTCTTCTGTGTTGTATTATTTTAAACATTTTATTTTATACTTTACTGTTACTTAATTTTATGATATTTCGTTGTTTTTTGCAAACAATACTATATTGCTTAAAGTGTTGCTTTTCTTTGTTCTTTTTCTAACTCAGAGCATTTTTGAATAATTCTGTTTCTATCTCTTTCAGATATTCTTGAAAATTCAAGAACATATTCATTTGGACGGTAGTTGCTTTTTTTGAGTATTATTCCTTGAGCTTTTATCATTGGTTCATATTGATTTATTCTGAGTTGGATGTTGAAGACTTCATTAGCTGTTAAAGGAACTTCAGAGGTGAATCTTACTCCTCCTCCGCTTATATCAAGTGTTTGGGTTTTTATGTTGCCATCTTCTTGTTGGAGAAAAAAGTCAACATTGAACATTACTCTGGTGTGTTTACGGCGTTGTATTATTTGTGGGTTTTCGTTGTATTCTATAACAAATTGACCGTTAAAAGGTGAATCTAAAACAATAGAATCAACTATTATTATACCTGTATATGAATAAATAAACGCTTTAATTTCTGTTCCTTCGCAAAGAAAAGGCATAAATTCTTTTTTTTCATCAGGGAAAGACACAGTGAGTCTGTCGGAATCAGGTTCAATAATATATGTATCCATTATATGTTTTTTACTGCCGATTTCAAAGCTAATTTGTGCTTTTTGTCCTTTTTTTAGGTGAGTATTTGACATTGATTATATCTCTTTCAAATATTCTTTGGGTGCTAATATTGTGAGTACATTAGTTTCTTTTATGCAAAGGTTTGCAACCCTTTTTATATCATCAATCGTAACTTTTTTGATATTTTCTATAAGTTTTTCTTCAAAGTCTGCACCTAAGCCTTTATCCTCATAAAAAGCTATAAGACCTGCTTGTTGAAGATTAGTTTCTGTAAAAAATTGACGTTTCCCAATAAGGTTGTTTTTTGCATTTTCGAGTTCTTCTTGTGTTACAGGAACGGTTTTGATTTTATCCAGTTCTATTTTAAAGCCTTCCAAACTTGTTTTTATATTTTTAGGCTCAGTGGCAATGTAAACAGTAAATAAGGCGGCTTTGTCATAAACTTCATAACTGCTTCTTACGACATAAGCAAGACCTTTTTTTTCTCTAAGTTCAAGAAAAAGTCTTGAGGACAAGCCTGATGACCCCAGCATTGTATTCATAACCATGATTGCTGCATAATCTTTGTCATGGATGGTGGGAACATGCCAACCTTGTATAATTTGTGCTTGGCTTGCATCTTCTTTTTCTATTTTTACAATTTCACTATTATTTAATACAGGAGTTGGTATTTTAGATTGAATCTCTTTTTTATTTTGTATATCAATAAAATGTTTTTTAAGAGATTCTATGACAGTTTGTTCATCTTTATCGCCTACAAAACAGATTACTTTGGCAGACTCATTTAAAAGTTTTTTATATGCTTGAATAACTTCTTCTTTTGTTATTGAATCGATTTCTTTTAATACTTTAGTGTATGTGTGTCCGTATGGATGGTTTTGATATATGCTGCTGTAAAATGCATCTAAAGCCTTTTCTTTAGGGCTATCCAGTTCTGCTTGAATTTCTCCTTTAATTTTAATGATTTCTTTGTCAAAATCGTCAAGGGTAGAGTTTTTAATTATATCTTCAAGAATTTCAAGTCCTTTGTCAAAATCTTCATTAAGACAAAGGAGTTTAAATCTTATAAAGTCATGTTTCATTTCGCTATAACATTCAATGGCATTTTCATCCAAATCTTGAGCAAGTTTTTCTGCTGAACGATTTTTAGTTCCTTGTAAAAACAGTCTGTTTAATATTGTGTATAGTCCTGCTTTGTTTTCAGGTTCGTTTATTTTGAAATAAAAACACAGTGCGCATCTTGGAGTGTTTTTGTTTTGTTTTAATACTACGGGTATGTCGTTTTCCATTAATATTTTATTCATTGTTTTTCCTTTTTATTCGGGTAAAAGTACGGTTGTAACAGCATTGTTTAGTGCCAGATATTTTTTTGCAACAGCAGTTGTTTCTTCTATTGTGTAAGAATCAAGCACTTCGATATATTTTTCGGCAAGGTCTAAATCATCGCAAACGGTCATATAATACCCTATATTTTCTGCTATTTCCGATACGGTTTCCGCTCCTTCCGCAAAACGTACTTTTAATTTCTTTTTGGCTTTGTTAAATTCCTTTTCTGTAATATCATTGTTTAATATTTTTTCTGTTTCTTTTTTTAGCAGGTTTATTGCATCTTCTTTTTTATCGGATTTAAAGTTTGCTTGTATAAAGAAGTTGCCTCCGTCTTTAAAGTTGTAAAAATCAGTTGCAACAATGTTGAAAATGGGTTCTTTAGCTTTTTCTATAAGGTTTTGGTATAGTCTTGCACTTTGTCCTTCACCCATAATTATATTTATAATTTCAAGACCGATATTATCTTTTATATCTTTTGCAATCGGGCCTAACCAACCTGTAATTAAAAATCCTGTGTTGATTTTTCCTGTGAGTTCTATATATTTAGATTCTTGTGTGGGGGTATCAATAGCATGTTGCAGATTTTGATGGTTTTCTCTGCCTTTAAAATCAAATTCTTTGCATACTTTTTGTAAGATTTCCTCGTGGTCAAAGTCCCCTGCTACAATTGTTGTAATGTTATTTGGTGTGTAATGTGTTTTGTAATAGTCTAAAATTGTTTCCCTTGAAATTGCAGCTATGGTTTCGGGGAATCCTATTACATCTCTTTTGTACGGGTGGCTTGTGTACATGTTGTTGTTTGTAGAATTATAAATTTTGGTCCAGGGTTGGTCTTGTCGCATTCTTATTTCTTCGATTACAACGTGGCGTTCTCTTTTTGTTTTTACTGTGTTATCACCAAGTGTGAAAGGGGCGCCTATTTCTTCTTCCGGAATAATCGGGTCAAGCATCATATCTGCATGAAGTTCTATTGCTTGCTTAAAATATTCGCCATTTGGTCCTTGAGGAAGTGTCACATAGTAGAAGGTGTAATCTTTCCAAGTTGCTGCATTTACAATTGCGCCTTTTGATTCTAAAGTTTTGTCAAAGTAACCCGCTTTGTGCTTGTGGGTTCCTTTAAACATAAGGTGTTCAAGGAAATGAGAAATACCGTTATTTTCATCTGTTTCATTAATTGAACCCGTTTTAACCCAACTTGAAATGTTAACAAGACCGCCTTCTTTGTGTGCAAATACTATTTTATGTCCATTACTTCTTTCATAAATCTCAACCGGTTTTGTTAAATACGGATATTGTATCTCTTTTTTCGTAATATTTTCCACCTGAATAACCTCTGTATTAATTCCACGAGTATATTGTAACAAATAATACTTAGTTTTACACGTATATTCGGTTGAATTTGATGTTGGTTTTATATTTGTAGTTTCCAGCTTTGTTTAGATTAATTTTTGTCTTAAGGCAAGGATTTTTTGCAAAGGGAACGTCAGAACCGAAGGTAATGACTGTCACCCTATCCTTATAAATCGTAGTCGCAGTGTACCATCTGACCAACTATGCAAGTTGCTAAGATTTTGAACTTGGTTATATTGGTGTTTCTTGCAACATTTTGAGCTTCAGAATGATACTACTGTACATGCCAATCAATTGTGTAAGCTTGTAACAAAATAATTTATGAATAGGCAATTTTTTGTGCACAATAGTTTTTATTAAAAGAGTTAGTAATATAAAGGAAGTTTAGTTTTGGAAATTAATGGTATCAATATTTCACAAATAAAAAAAGTCGATACCCAAGAAGTTAAAGATAAAAAAACCGTTGAAAACGTTGTCCATGAGGCTCAAACAACACCTGATTTTGAAGGTCATTACACTCCTCAAATGTTTGGTATTTTAC
>CAMEWS010000015.1 GCA_945946765.1 uncultured Clostridia bacterium | reverse complement strand
TCTGCGTAGATAAATCTAAAATAGTTTGTTGTTAATGACGTACTTGCGTAATTCTCATTAACGACAACGTCACCCTTACTTACAGGTACAAAACAAAAACCATTTATACCTGTATCGGCGTTGTAATTACTATATGATTGTGTACCTAAACTTGTGGTTTTATTATAAAGGCTAAAACTAGCAACCGTACCTTTTAACAAACCTGACCAAGAAAAATATCCATTAGCAGGAGCAGTATAAGTTGTACCACTAGCCCCCAAAGTTAAATCAATATACCTACCTGACGGCATACCTGACTGGGCAGCTTGAACCTTATCAGTTTTAGTCGGTAATACTTCCCCAATCCTGCCTGCGTCAATAAGGTTAGCGTTTTGTACTGTTTCACCTACGTAGTAGTAGAGATTTATGCCATCTGTGTAGTCTGAAGGTTGAGGAATTGCTCCGTATCCCGATGTTTGCCATAGTTTAGTGCAAGTGCTTGAAGCTCCTGATTGAATAGTTATTTGTGAATTGGAATTAATTACAACAGAACAAGTATATGATTGTGTTGCCCCTTCTACTGTCGCAAAAGCCGAGTAATTTATACTAGCAAAATGTTTAACAAGCTGTACAGTAATTGAAGTTGTTCCTTCAACGCTTCCGCCTTGTTCCAACCAACCGTCAGAATACCAGTTAAACCAAGTAAGGTCATCGCTTGTCGGTACTTTTTTGGCAACAAGAACCCTGTCACCATCCAACAACGGCAACCTAAATGTTTCATCTGATGTATTCAAAACAAAATCGTAATCGGTATATTCTTCCGTTGATAACTTAACACTTAACCCTTCAACAGTTTCCGTACCGTTATAGACCTTCAACAACTTGTCATAAGCTGTCGGATAAACAGCCTTAGCATTCCATTGACCTTCTGATTTTAACCAAGATAAATTATTTAACTCGTGGTCTGAATACTTGCTGTCAAACAAGCTGTAAGGATTGTTTAACTCAATCTCATTTATAATATTGTTCTCCGTTTCACTTCCTGTTGCTATTTGAATAAAGTAAGGGTATTGTATAGATTCTTGTTGAACTGTGTCGGAGTTACCATAAATGCTATTAGAATTACTAGCGTCAAAATTTGCCTGTGCATAAAACCTGACTTTACCGCTAGAATTTGTTCCTGCTCCACCAGTTCCATTTGTAGAACTTAGAAATGCTCCTGTGCCCGATGAATCAGCTTTCGTTATTTCGACAGAACCCGTAATGTTCGGCAATCCTGCCCCAACCGTCAAACCTAAATTCTGTAAATCAAACAAACCTTGAACATTGACTACTCTAGGTATACGAACTGATACAACCTCATCACCGCTATAATTAAATACAAATTTACCAACTTGCCCGAAAGCTGACATTGTTTTAGCCGTTTGCCATTCATCTTCTGTACAAAGTAATGACGGATGAAGTGTTGTAATATCTTTTAACCTATTCAAAAACGCTTGTGTATTAGTGTTTATATCAACAATTTGTCCGTTAAGGTAACGTCTTAAACCTTTTGTTTCATCGACATAGAGCGACATACCTATATCACAAACTTCTAAGCCTGAACCACCGCCAAGTGCGACTTCTTCCCAAAAAGAGGTATTTGTTACAGGGTTGTTATGGTTTTCATTTTGCAATGATTTAAAAACTTTTAATTCGTCATCAACAAAACAAGTGACCAAATCGTTTAATTGATAAATCTCATCGGAATTGTATTTTGTAAAAGAACCTGCGGCAATACCTTCTTCGATGTGATTCATATTATCAGCGTTTACAGGTGTGCCGATTTCCGTAAGTTGGGTATAATCGGGTGTAAATATTTTTGCACCGTCTTTTTCAACCGATTCAAAATAACGTGTTGTGCCTTCTCTGTCAACCCATTTATTAGGAATATATGCCATAAAACCTCCATAAATTATATAATCCCATTATGAAAGTTTTAAAATCGGGCTTATAACGGCTCTGTTCCACAATTAAACGTGCCGCAATAACGTCTGAAAAACTCCGTTACTATTAACTCATAAACCAAATATGCGGGCTTAGCTTTATCCAGTGCATTTTTTAATTCCGATATGTTTTCTTCTTCAAGAAATATTTTAAAGCTGTATTCACCGCTATTGTTTGAGATATAAAATTGGGGTTTTAGTATATTATTTTTAATCAACAATCTTAAGTTTTCCCAATTTAAGGTTTTTTTACGAGCAAGCTTATTTAAGATTCTTTGTCGGCGTTGTTGCAAGCTTAAAGTTGCATCGTAAGACAAGCTGAAATCTTTTTCCCACCTTGTAATCAATTTTTCGGTAGTTTTTACATACAACTCTTTTTTTAATTGCGAGATATTTTTACGCATTAAAACGACTTCGGGGTCTATTGCCAATAAAATATCCCTGATTCCGTCAACTTTAGTAACTATTTTAGGCAAGTGTTCGTTATCAACCAGCGACAATTGTAACCTCCCCGATTACGGGATAATCTGTATCCAATAAGTTAACAGATTCCGCAGAACCGTTTAAAGTATACTCAACAACATCCTCAACGCCTGAACAGTCAAACAATAACTCAGATATCTTAAAATAAGATACCGTATTGTCTACCGTTGGCAAATATTTTTTCAACGCAACAGTTAACTCATCTTTTATGTCTGTTGGCACAAATCCGTCCTTTAACACCAAAGTTGCATTGATGTTTATATCAACGTAATTTAATGCGTTAACAATAACAGTAGCATTAATCGGCTGTACACTGTCTATATGCTCATACACCGCATTTTTTAAATCTTCCGACACTTCCGTATCTATTGCCGATATAAACACTCCTACATTGCCCGCTCCCATTGTTTCGGCAGATTTAATCACAGCCTTTTGCACTCCGACAACTTCTCTTGCCCATTTTTCGTATTGTGCGGCATTGGCGTTTGTTGCATCTTCTTTTAAATAGTCTAAAATTCTTTGTCTGTAAATTTCGTCATCTTCTTTGTCAAAACCGTCATACGCAGGCTCTGGGTTGTTTACAGTTTTCAAACCGACATAATCTGTCAAAAATTGCTTAATTGTATTTGCGGGTACGTTACCGATTGTCCCTGTTGTTTCGCATTTTGCTTTTACAAGTGCAACACCTGATGAGTTTATTTTTTTGTATTCTTGAACAGTAAAAACAAGGTTATTGTAAATAGCTTTTACGTTTTGGTTTATAACTGCATATTGTTCGCCGGTTATTTCCAAATAAACAATTGCATTGTCCGATTCTCTGCGAGGTAAACCGTAATCACTGCCTACACGGTCTAAGTCATCACCTTGTGCGGTTGTTACAAATGACCTGTCAGCTATTGTGTTAAGTTCGGTTTCTTCTACATTGGCAAACTCATAAGCAACTGACCCGATAATTTGTTGCGAAAAACCGCCTTCAAGCAAATTTGCGTCCATTGTTAATCTTGAGTTTATACGTTCTTGTATTTCTTCTTGTTTTCCCATTTTATTACTCCAAATATGTGTAGGATTGCGCTACATTGCCATAAATTGTATTTACAGCAAACAAGCAAGTAACTTGTGAGCCTTTTTGCTCGACTTGAAAATTTGACAGGCTTGTTATGTAAGGATTGCACAATAAAGCTTCTTCAATCAGCCTTTTTAATTCTGAATATAAAAGCTGTTTAGCCAAATAACGACCTATTAAAGTTTTGATTTCGTTTCCGTAGTTTGTTGAATATGCCAAATGAGTAAAACGGCTTGTAAATAAAGCGAACCAAATCCAAACTTTTATCGCTTCGTTTTTTTCTACGTAGTAATATTGACCGCCTTTAAGTTTGAGCTGTCCTGTTTCAAAGTCAAAGGCTAATTCTTTAAACACTGGCAAATCTACGGTTGTTTGAATTTCCGTAGTTTCCGTAAGTGTTGAAGGTATAAAAGAATAATTATCGCTCAATTTTTTGCACCTTTTCAAGAATTAAATACGAGTTGTTACCCAGTTTTTGGACAGCAACATAATCGCCTATATGTAGTATATACCTATCGTGAACCGCCTTTGTCCAGTTGTAAAAATCAGTTAAAAACTGTTTTTGCGTTCCCGAAATTGATACATTCGGAGTAGGTGAGTTGTCGGCTTGCCACAATGCCGGGTCAATGTTTTGCGGGTTATCCATTGAACCGACATCAAGGTTAATATTTTCATCCAACAAGAGATGATTGATATAAATTGTATCTCCGTTTTCGTAGCTTAATTCTATGCCTTGAAATTGGATGGACAAAGGGTTAAGGGTTTTAACAGAACCGACTTGTACAGGGTTTTGATTCATTGATTTTGATTGCTGTTTAACAGTGTTCCAAAATTTACCCTCCTGTGACATATTTAACCTCCAACTCCATATAACTGTCAGTACCAATAGTATGATTGTCTGTTTGGATTTCAAATATACCTTGAATATTATTTACAGGCTCTATAATTTTGATAAAACGTCCGCTGATACAGTTATTATCGTTATCGCACACGATACTTGCTTCGTTGTCGACACCTTTTAGTAACTTTTTAGCCTCTGCAAGATTATTTTTGCAATCTTTGTTGTAGTTATATACCTCTTGAAACAATCCAAACTTTTTAAGATTTTCTTTATCCTCAACGGCATCTAAAAGATTGCCGTCATTGTCAATTATTAATACCTTTGTAACCATATCGGACATTGATTGTCTAAAGTTTGATGAACGTATATTTTTATAAATTTCAAAAGTATTTTGAACCTCGTGAGAAGCAAGTTTAAGAGTATCACCGTCCATATACAGCGTATAGCGTTCAAACATAGAATCACAAGCTGTTTTAAGGATGTCGTAATATGTTAAATCACCGTCAGACACGATATTGTGCACGTGTGTACTGTCTGAATTAATACCGTTTTTGATGTTAAATGAACCGCAGATGTTATTTGCTAATTGGTTGAGCGTTCCACGCATACGACCGACAAATTTTGAACGCACCAAACGACTTGCCAAGTCGGGGCAAGAAACAGTTATAGTATCATCGTCAGTATTATAAGGCAATGTTTCAATGTAACCCAAAAATAAAGTTTTGTTGTTTTCGCGCCACTCTACTTTGCTGTTTACTCTTGCCTTATATTTTGGCAAGTCTTCCTTTAAAGGGTTGTACAAAAAACTAAACTCTAAAGTACGTGTTACCAAGTCTTTTGCACCGCTCCATTGTATATCGTCTTGCACTGTTAATATTTCAACATCGTCAATCAAAATCATAGCGGCAACATCTCCACGATTTGCCCCGCAAGTTGCATATTAGCGTTGGTTATTCCGTTTTTTTGTGCCAATTCTTCCCACTTACCGCCATAATTTAACTTAGCAAGTTTGTAAATTGTTTGCCCTGTTTGACCTGTAATTTGCGAAGGAATGTATTTATTAATTGCTCTTTCTTTGAGTTTTGTCAGTTTTGATTTTTTAACAGTATAAATTTCGGATTTTTGAGTTGGATTTCGATACTCAACAAGTTCAATTGTATAACCTACATCGCTTACGCTTTCTTTAATTTGTGACGTATGGCTTGCTATTCTGAATTCTGCGTTTAAATGACCTGAAATAATAACTCTGATTATATTATCGTTATCAACCCACCTGTTTATCATATCAATTGTTTCTTGCATTGAATAAGGCTTGTAATTAAGCTGTTTTACAAGTGAAGCAAGCAAAGCAAAGCGGGTATTATTATCGGGAAATATATTAGACAAAGTCAATCTTTTTAATTGTCTGTTGCCTTTTAGCGATACTTCTCCATAACCCAATATGTTATAAGTTTTAATGTCTTTTTCGTTGGGTATGTCGGTTGTTTCGGGGTTTAAAGGCAAAGTAATACTTTCGCCTGTTTTTGCATTATATAGTTGTATGTATAATCTTTTAGCCATAAATTTATTATGACATTTGATAAATTGGGCAAAAAAAGAGGGCGCAAGCCCTCAAAGTTTAGGGGTTGTATTTTATTCTTTTTACGGCATTGTGATAAGCTCTTTCGGAAGCTTCGCCGCAATAATCGGGGTCTTCTAAGTAATTTTTTGACATTTTTAAATAATAACCCGGCTCTGTAAATACATTGCAATAATCAGACCAAAGCATATTTACGACATATGCATAATCAAATTTTGTATATTCCTTTGTGTCAAAGCTAATATTTGACAGTTTAACAATATCATCTATTGACCATTTAATGCCTGTTCCTTTGCCGTCAACCCACTCAAAAAGCTCTGTTGATTCTTCGTACATATCTTTGTTAAAAATATGACATCCGTATTCATCTTCATACATTTTTTGAGCAAATTGATTTGGCATATCTTTTTTCCATTCCATAACCAATTCGTGGTCATAGTTTGGATTTTCTTCACGTTTTTTTTGATATATTTCATCAGCTTTCTTTAAATCGTACATTTTATATCTCCTTAAAATTTCGCTAATGAAGAAATCATCTCTTTCATTGTTTTTTCTTTAGTTTCTTTAAATTCCAAGTCTTTCTTGTAATTTATGAGTAAACTCCAAGCTTGCAATTCAATAGCTTTATCTTCTGTTGAAAGTGCTATTTTATAGACTTCTTCATAAATATCTTCAATTTTCAGTTCTGATATGTTTAATTCAGGTTCTCTTATTGTTTCCATTTTCTAACCTTTCCAATCTTTCGATTATTTCGTTGTTTTGTTTTATTGAGGTTTCCAAATAGACTTCATTTTGTTTTTGTAATTCCAACATTATTTTGTCGTTACTTGTTTGATGTGAATTTTCAATGTAATTAAAAATCTGCACTATGTTTGCCATAAGTGCCAATTGTTCTTCGCTAAACATTGCATTTGCAATAAGGTGTATCGAACAAAATAACGTACGGAGTGCCGCTGCTAGGCACGACATAAGCACCTCTCGACCTGTAAGGTACTCTATTGCTCAATATTGGTAATGAATACTTATTTAATAAGCTTACAGCTACACCGTTTACAATGATTTGAACAGGCAATGGTGAACCTGTAACTACATCGCTAATTGATTTACAATCTCTTGAAAAATTAAAACAATCCAGTGAACTTATATTTGTTGAATTTGTTACTGTTAATACAACGTTTGTATCTGTTGTTGTTACTGTTTGCACTTTGTGACAAGTTTTATTGCAATTGTTCATTTTATCCTCTTTCTATGTGTTTATAAAGAAGGCAAGGGTCAAAACCCCTTGCCCGGGTTGATTACGCAAATTGACCGCAACCGCAACCCGTATATGTAGCGTATGGGCTTTGTACAGGGTATGCAGGTTTTGGAGTAGGTTGTAAAGCTTGCAAAATAGTATTTGTTTGTGACAAATTACCAAGTTGAAGCTGTGCGGATTGGAGTTCAGTTCTCAATGAATCAATTTTGTTTTGAGTTAAATAATCCAATATTTTTTGAGTGTTTGTATTGCCTGCAGTAATTATGTCGCAAGTGTTTTTTGCGTTTTCGTATCTTACGGCATCAATATTGCGGTTTGTTTCGCAGCAACAATTTTGTGCAGCAAATCTGTTTTCTGCAATCTCTTTACCAATTGCATTAAAACCTGTTAAAAGATTTGTATTTTGTGCGTAAAATCCGTCACATAAGCCTTGAGCAATGCCGTCAAGTTTTCTCATAACGGATTGATTGTCAAAGCCTTGTTGCATTTCTTGTGCTGTTACGCTGTTACGGTTGTAACCGTTACTGAAAAGAAAGAATAAAAGGATTATCCATATCCAACTATTCATACCGTCATAACCATAACCGTGTTTTCCTGTTACTGCTGCAATATCTGCGGCAGTGAGTGGTGTTGCTTCCATTTTTACCTCTTTTCTTTGTTGTGTATTACAAATCACACCTTGAGGTGGTAAATCACGCCGAAGCGGTTATAGTCCGAACTGTTTTAAAACCATATTTATATCTTGACCGCAAGACTTGTAAGCATTTCTTGTATATTGCTCTAATTCTTGCGGGCTTTTGCCCTCTGCTATTTGCATTACTTGATTAAATTGCGGGTTATTACCAAGTGTTGATATCATCATTTGCATTGGGTTTTGTGCGCATTTAAACATTTGAAACATTTGCATTATATTATTCATCATTTTTTACCGCCTTTTTGGGTTTTTCTAAAATTGAATAAAGTTTGTCTAATTTATCGTTAATTAGCTTAAATTCGTCTTTTGATTCTGTTTTTGTTGCATTTTCTACTCTTGTAAACGTATAAAAGTCTGCAAGTCCTGTTTGCACGTTAAATTGTTTGATGTAAACTTCGTTTTTGCCCTTGTTATAGAAAAAAACAGGGTTTCCGTTTAAATCAATTTGCGAAGCGTTTGCTTCTTCGACATTAGTAACGGGCAAAACTTTAAATCCGACTTGTTGACCAAACTGTGAGTATTGTTGCTCTAACTGCGACAATCTTTGTTGAGGTGTCATCATTGGGTTAAAATATCCGTAATTCATCATAAAAAAAACCTCCATACTTTGAGTATAGAGGTAATCTGTTCTTGTTTGGTTAGTCTTTTAAGTCAATTGCTTAATCTTTTCGTCTAAAAGAACAATTAAGGTCAGTTTAATTTTTAACAATGCTTGATTTTTAATGTTTGTAAAAGTTGAACGTGAAATGCTCATTTTTTCGCATATGTTATCTCTTGAATTTTTTCGTATGAAAAACTCTTTTATTAAAGTGCTTTCATTCTCGTTTAATTCCGCAATTTTGATAATTTTGTGTAGCATTTCGCTGTTGAATGTCCTTAAAATTCTTTTGATTTCTAACATAGTTGCTCCTTTTTGGTTGCAACTATTCTTAACTCCTATATAAATAATAAGCCTTCACAAATTGGGCATTTAAAAAGCCCCTGTTTGGGGGCTTTGATTATTCTAAATTTTTTCTATATTCAAGTATTCTTTGCCAAGCTTCTTCCGGTGATATTGGTGGTGTAAATTGTAATAATTTAACTAAACTGTTAGCATTAAACATAAATATTTCTTTATTTTTTTCTAAAGTTAAATCTTCTTGAAAAGCATAACTATATATAGCTGGAGCGATAAAACCTTCTGACCATTCTTCAAAACCGTCTTCTCTTAACTCGTCTTTTGTGTAATTTACGTCATTATATAATTCGCAATAATCACCTATTAAATCTATGTATAATACACTCATAAAGGCATTTGTTGATTGTTCTACTGTGCCATAAATATTTTGAAATTTACCCTCATAATATCTTGATTCTCTAAGTTTATTTATGTTTTCTTTTTTATAGAAATCAGGCGAACCTAAGTGTAAATAAGTTATAAGCGTTTTTATGTTTTGTTTTTTATTTTCTGTAAATTTTGGTTTAACAATTTCGCCAATTTCATTTAATGTTGGTTTTGGCAATAGAATGTTGTCCATATATTGATAACATTCTAAAAATTTGATTCTTTGTTGATATTCACTCCAAAGAAAATTGATTTGCTCTTTTTGTTCCTCTGTAAATAACCCTTCTTCCGTAGTTAGTATTTCTCTTTTTCTAAATATTTTTTGCTTACAATTTTGGCATTTAAACGTATTTCCTTTTTTAGGAGTTAATTTTTGTCCACAATAAGGGCAAATCCATTTTTTTAAATAATTTTTATTTATTTTAAATGACGGAATTTTTAATTTTTCCCAAAAGTAAAAATCATTTGTTGCAAATTCAATTTTTTTTAATTTACGTTTTTCGTATTCTTCTTTCGTATTACAAGAATTTGTAAAATTCAAAGTATTAATGCTTTGATTCTTTTTTTGCTTAACAAAATATACAACCAGAACGATTAAAATCAATAACGCAATAAACATAAATAATACCATACTAACTAATAAATTTATTATATTGATTATATAAAATTTAATCAATATAAATCATTTACCTTGAATGTTTATTTTTAAGCAATCCTTTTAGGTCTACTCCCGTTGCTTTTATGTTATAAGTTCTGCTGTTATTATTATTGTTGTTTATAGTTTTTGTGTTATTTACTCTACTGCTTGAAGTTGCACCTTTTCCAACTTCATCGGCTGTTTTTTTACTTTCTTTACTGCTCCATTCTTGCACTTTTTTTATACCGTTTAATAATTGAGATATTTTTTCGATAATTTTGTTAATAAATATAATTATGCCGGTTAGTATATTGTTAATTGCTGTTTGGATTGCTGTCGGTATCGACAATATTCTGCCTAAAATATTACCTATAAAACCGCCAATACCACTAAAGACTTTATGGGTAAACAATATACCTTTTATAACTTTGGGTAACGCTGTGCCGCCAATCCATTTAATTGCCGAACCTAATCCGTCAAAAACTTCTTGATTTTCTTCAACCAATTGTATTATATTTTCTAATGCATTTGTAAGGTCGGGCATTACACTCATCATTACACTTGCAAATTTAGCTTCAAAAAACCTTGAAAAGGTGTCCATTGTATCTTTGTATTTTACAGCGTTTTCAATATCCTTATCAGATATTATTAACCCCATAGAATTTGCTTTTTCTCTTAAATTATCAACGGCACTTGCTTCTTGATTCAACAATGGTCTTAATTCTGCCGCACTTCTACCGAACAGACGATTTGCCAACATTGCTTTTTTTGTCGGATTTTCTATTTTTTGTAATTTTCTTATAGTTTCATTAAAAATTGCATCCTGATTTTTAAAATTTCCGTTGCTGTCTTTAACACTTACCCCTAAATTTCTAAAAGCCTTGATACTGTCTTTTGACCCTTTTTGAACACCTTCTATTTGGGTAGTAAGAGTTTTAAATCCCATTTGCAAGGTTTCGACATTTCCGCCATTCTGTGACATTATATAGTCCCATTCTTGAAATGCCTTGCGTGACATTCCGATTTTTTGGCTCATTTTGTCAATTCTGTCACCGTAATCAGCATATTTGTTAGCGCCTGCAAGTGCCGCACTGCCTAATACTCCTACTGCGCTTACTACTGTACCAATAACTTTGGCAGTAGTTTTAGCTACTTTACCGATTTTATCAAGTCCGTTTTTAAATTTTAACAATTTGCCTTGTGTTTTTTCAGAAATCTGATTAACACCTTTCATTTTGTCTTGAATTTTTTGTAAAGGTTTTGACACTTTGTCCACAAGTAAAAATATGTCTTTGTATTGTGCCATTGGTTAATTCTCCACTTGCTGTTTTTCAGCCCACCATTGTATTGAAGCTAAGTAAAATATTTTTTCTCTTGTTGTTAAATTTAAAATAACATCGGGTGTGATACCTTTTTGCAAATAATAAGCGCATAATAAAAGGTCTAAATTTTCCTCTATGGCTTTTTTGTTTGCTCAATATCCTCCGTAATATCTTTATCGGAAACATTGTTTATTTCAGTTATAAAAGCGATGATTTCAATTATTTGTTCAGGCTCAAACAAAGCTTCAATTACGTCATAATATGAATTAATATACCCTGCATCTTTTGCTTTTACTGCCAACTCTTTAAGGTTAAGAGCTTTATATATAAAAGGTTTCATCTTTTTAATGATGTCACCCGCCGTCATATTGGCTTTGCCTGCTTCCTGAGCATAAATAAAATCACGTTTTTCGCTACGGGTCATAGTTTTAACGTCAAAAGTATCATCGCCGATAGTTAGCGGAAATATTTTTGTTTCGTTTGCCGTTTCTTTATTTTTTTCGATTCTTTTTAACAATTTGTCTAAGTTTGCCATAAATCCTCCTTGTTGTAACCCCAAAGCCCCCAAAGGGGGGCAATGAGGATTTTGCAATTATCCTATTAACTGTGTTACTTGTAACTCTGACGGCGCAAAACGTCCTGACAGCTCGTTTGTTACCAATGCACCTTTTTCCCAAGTTCCCAAAGGTATAGTATCAAATGTAACATCGTTTATTGTTTGTGATTGTGTTTCACCTGTTGCATCGCTTGTTATTTCGGCTTCGATTACAAAACTAACGTCTTTATTTGCTTTGATTTTATTGAACATTTCAACCGTCATTGAGTTTGTAGATTGCCAGTTTAATGTTAAATCACCTTGCCACGATACAGCTTTGCGTTTTACGTCAAAACCGATTTGCACGTCTTCATAATTTATAGTTACGTTTAATTCTAAGTTTGTCCAAGTTCCCAATTCTTCACCGTCCAAAAAGACTTTGGCATTTGAACCCGTTAAAACCTCTTTTGCTGTTTTGCCTGCCATATTGTAATCTCCTTATGCGTTTTGTAATGCTTGAAATAAGTACATACCCAAGTCCAAATCTTCCATTGCATCAGTAGGTGAACATACCCCGTCTAAAAGAACTCTTGAACCTGTATTTGCTTTTAAAATTTCGATATATGACATTTTTGAAGTGTCAACGCCTTTGCCCTCCAAATAAGATTTTGTTTTTTCGTAAGAAATAGCAACTGCATTGTCGTTTTCAATTTCCAACAAGCCTTCAACCGCTCTGTCATAAAGATATGAGTTTATTGCACCTATAAAGCGATTTTTATTTGTGAAATTGTTTGTATATTTGCCGACATAATACTTTCTAAAAGTTGCCACAACATCGTTAGCGATTGTATCTAGGGTATTTACTACTCTTATTTTTTGGAAAGCTTCCGTTACTCCGTCAGTTAAAGTAGTAAGAGAATTTACCGCACGACCAAATTTAAAAGAGCCGTCTTGATGTAATATCGTTAATTTTCCGTCTTTTACGTCTTTGTCTTCGTCTTCCGATAAATTGCATTCAACCAATTCAGGTAACTCAAAGTAAGTAAGTGAACGACTTGAAGCAAGTCCGCTCAAAGCACCTGCAACACGTGCCGTATAATCGCCTGTCGTAAGTTCTTTTACTTCACCGTTTACGTTTGCCTTAATACCGTCTGTTGTAAAGTTAACAACATATTGTGCATCCGGTGCGGTTGCTGCGCCTAAAACAGCGATTGAATAATTATTTTTTCCTCTTATTTGTTTAATATAGTTAATAATTGCGGTTTGGTCTTCGGGTTTTGCTTTAGGAAAACAAAGCGTATAGTTATCGTAGTAGTCAAGCTTTGCCAAAGTTTCCGTAAAGTTTGTTTCATTTTTGATTACAATAACTTTTGACGGATTGCCTAAAAAAGCCAATGTTAACAAATCGTAATTATCTTCCGTAAAATCAGCTTTTTTAACATCGCCCAATCCTCTGAAAGTTATTTTGTCAATTTCTGCGTTTGTTGTGTCATTTAAAATCATAATAACTGCGCCACGTTCTTGTTTTTGTATAGCAAGTACGGCATCCTCTTTAAACGACACATTAAATTTTGGTTGTGTTTGCACCATTTTTTAATCTCCTATATTTGTTTTAATGTAAGGTCCAAATCTTTCATAAGTTCGGTTTCATCAACAGCTTTTACATAACATTCGAGGTCAAAAGTCATTTGTAAAACGCTGTCAATCGTCTTAAACTCTATGTTTGTTGCGCTTATTCTTGAGTCCAAAAACTCAAAAGACTTAAAAGCTTCGGTTAATGTGTCGCAATATTCCCACAAGTCGACTGCTTTGTTGTCTTCGGATTTTGCATATTCCGCAACACACATAAGCGTAATTTTTCGCCAGTATTCTGTGTCTATGGCTTTATCAATACGAAATGACGGGATGTAAAAAAACACATACGGATATTTGACTTTTAAAATCTCGTTAAAAAAGAAATTAACAGCGGAATCTTTTGTGTGTATAGCTTTTCTTACAGCGTTTTTTATGTCGATAATGATTGCCATAATTAGAGTATGACAAAACACAAATCGGGCATTATTGTTTTCTGAAAGCTTTTTCCAATTCTTTTTCTAATTCTTCAATACAGTAATATCGGGCATCGCCCATAGCTAATTCGCCAACAAAATAACCTTTGTATTTTCCTGCTTTTTTCTTAAAACCTTTTGCATTAGGATATTTTGCTTTTATTTTCTGTATAAATTCTTTTGTTTTAGGACCGCCTTGCATTCCTTTTGTTTTCCAGCGTTTGCCTGTTTTTTTACTTATTCCGCTACCTTCATCAAAGGGAATAAACACATCTTTTTTTAAAACGTAACCATATTCAAGAAAAGATGCATATTCAACACTGTTATTGCATTGTACACCGTATGTTTCAGGCATAGGCTCAACGGCTTGTGCGTTCCAATTCCTTTTATAGTTGCTTGTGTCAACAAGCTTTTCTTTATCAGTTCGTTTTTTTGCTTCGTTTACAAATTTAATTGCACCGTCTTTTGCAACTTTCTCAAATATTTTTGGAACATCAGCTTCAAGTTTTTTTAGCTTTTCTGCATACTTATCAAACAACTTTAACCACCTCACAATGAGTTTGGGTAGTAAATTTATATTTATGGCTTTCGCCTGCTTTAAGTTCGTATTGTTGACCTTGTACGGTTGTCACGTTTATTGTGTCGTTTGATTGGATAGTTATACCAAGTTTGGTATCAATATACAATAGGTAATCCAGTAAAACCGTAGCCGTACTTTGTGATTGGTTTACGGGACTTATACTGCTTACCGACAAATGGCAAGGTATATTTTCGGCAACAGTTATTGTTTCGTAGCCGATAACTTCGCCTTCTTCTTCTGTTTCAACTGGTCGGATAATCGTACATATATCATCTCTAAACATCTTCAACTACTCCGATGATTTGTTTAAACGGCTCCAGTTTTCCGTCATAAAATTGATTGGATATATTGGTGTTACTGCCAAATGAAACGGACATATCACCTTCGGAATAGCTTGCAACATTACCCTCAAGACCAATTAAGCTGCGTTTGTTTAATGCACTTACTATAACGTCTGACAACGGTAATACCATTTGTGGCGGTATGTCTTTACGATAACAATAAGCCAAACATTCATCAATTATCATTTGTATTTGCAAGTCAAGTTTGGGACTGTCTTCAAAATCGCCCAAAATCAATACATTTTGTTTTATTGCATCAAAGTTTTCAATCATCTTTTTTGTCCGTCTTAAATTCTTCGTTGTAGTAATCGTTAGTTATGTAATATTCGGTCATTTCGTCGGTGTTTTCTTCGCTCTGTTCGTTATAAACAGTATCGATTTTAAATATACACTTGCCGAAAATCTCAAATTTAGTTGTTTTTTGATAGCCTACTTTGTCCATTTTTAAAGATAGGGGGATTGCTCCCCCTTCCCCTTACTCCTCTATTTTTGAACGTTTTTTTGCAGGTTTAACGATTTCCTCGTCTGCTTCAATTACTTCTTCGTAACCGCTTTGCAGTAACGCATCTATAATAAATACGTCATTGGTTTTTTCAAGTCTATCACCTTTTTTAAAAGTTCTCATAAACCCTCCTATGAGTTTTTGCAAACGTAAATAGCGTTCTTTTTAGCTTCAAGAACAAACGCATCAAAAATATTGCGACCTTCAACCAATGCGCCTGAAATTCCGGGCGGGTCAATATGGATTTTGTATTCGCTCAATTTGTTTGCCGCAGTTGTTGCTATCGGGTGAACAATCATAAATTGAACACCTTCAGTAAAGTAGTCAGTAGGTGCAAGCACTAACGGCATACCTTCAATTGTACCCATTTGACCGTTGATAAGCATATCTTGAGCGATGTCGGATGATTTAATAAATGCATCGTCAAGTCTGATTTTTGTGTAGAAAGAGTTAGGCGCTACAATGATTCTGCCTGCTTTGGGAACTTTTGCATTGCCCATTGCTTCAACACCTGCCAACAATGATTCGTAAGCGTTTGCTTTTGTAACAGTGGTTGTAGCTGTCAAGCCTGCGCCTGCAATCATTTTACCGAGTACATATTTGTCAACCATTGGTACAATTTCCTCGTCAATTTCTCTTGCAAGTGCTTTGCCTGCGTTTTTAATACCCATTTGTTCAAGGTCGTTACCTTTGTCGATTGTGAATGTAAAGGCTTTGTCTTGAGAAACGGTGTATTCTTTTACGGTGTCGCCCAATTCGGAAGGTGTACCGTATCTGTTTGCACCTGTTCTTGTGTAATTACCCGGGGTTACTGTGTCAACAGAAAAAACTTTTAATGTTTTAACGCCTGTCCACTCGTAATCACTGTTTGTTAAAGCTGTTGTAATTGATGTAAGCTTAAAACGTTCATCAACTTTGTCTGCGTACTTTTCAGCATAATTAATTGCCATTTTTTATCTCCTTTTAGCTGTCGAAACCTAATTCAAAGACATCTTGTTCAGCGGGGGGATTGCCTGCTTTCGGAGTTTTTGATTGTACATTGTTTTCAAAAGTAGTCTTTTTAACATCGTCAACATACCCTTTGAAAGCTTGCACCCTTGCTTTTGTGCCTTCAATATCTTTGGGGATAAAAACAAAGTCCAAACACTTTTCATCTACGCCAAGCTCACTCATAAGCTTTCTTGTTTCTTCTTTTTGAGCTGTTAAAGCTGTTTTTTCAGCCTCCGCTTCGTATTTGATTCGATAGTTTTCGGCTGCTTTTTGCGCTTTTTCAAGTTCTGACAAGTTTGCATTTTTTGCAGCTTCTTCTGCTTCTGCTTGTGTTTTTTTAATTGCGGCATCTACTTTGCGGGCTGTTTCGCCTTTTAGTCTTTCTTCCAACTCTTTTAACGCTTTGCTGTGTTCTGCTTTCAGCGCATCAAAATCTGCCTGTGTAAATGTTTTTGTGTCTTCTGACATTGTGTTTCTCCTGTTTTCAGTTTTACTGTCCTGTACATAACCCTAGTTTTACTGTTCTAGGAACATACAGACAGTATGACAGGTTGAAAATCGGGCATTTTTATTTTAGTTTGACCAGTTTAGCCAGTTTGACCAGTTTGACCAGTACCCGCCAAACTGCAAAGCTAGTTATAATGCCAGTTTGACCAGTTTGACCAGTTTGGCGGTGATATTGAATATAAAAAACGCAAGTGCAAGGATTGAAAAATTTTTAAAATGGTTTATAATATAAGTAAGATTATCTTATACGGTAATTCTCCCTACCGAACCAATAGGTGACAGAGGGGTGCGGGAGTCCTCATAATAAGATAATCTTTTTTAATGCTCAGCGAATCTAAAAGATGTTAAATAGTTTTCTGTTTTATCTTTTGTTGTTTTTATAACTGCTTGATACATTTTCTCATCTTTTTTTAATAATAAAACACAATTACTTTTTTTATTGTTTAATATTATTTCATCAGGATTAGAAATAATATCAGAAAGTTTTTTGTAATCATAAAACTTTAAATCAGGATGATGTATTCTATTTTTAATCATACTATCCAGTGAAAATTTGATATTATCTGTTTTACTACCTAATAAGCGCTGTTGTTCTGCATTTAATTTACCAATATTGTAAAAACTATTTAATGTGTTTTTGTCGTAATTATTTCTAGCCCATTGTGTAGGGTTTTCAGCTTGTTTTGCAAAATCAGCCAATCCATAAGCTTTACGATTAAACTCACCAAAATCTTTAAACTCTGTTAATTCCTTAACAGGCTCTTTCGTTTCGTCATTATTCAGTATAAGCTGAGTAGTCGACCTGCAGTTCGGGTGCATTGGGGGAAAGTTTACCCCGACTTCGGCTTCGGACATTTTAAATCGTTTTTTATCAAGTTCACGACAGATTGCTGACGTTCTGTCATCAAGAAAAGCGTCATACTCGTAATATTCAAGTCCCAGTTCTTCTTGTGCCTGTTTATAACCTTCAAGCGTTGCTTGTCCGTCAATGTAGCTTGTTTCTGTTCTTATCAATCTAAAAGCGTTGTTAAAGCTTTGCCCTGTCACATCTCTAAGCTCACGTGACATATTTTGTAACGATGTACCTTGCGTTATGCCTTTTTCAAGTATATTTGTAAGTTTTTTTCCGACTTCTTCTCTATTGTTCCAAAGTCTGTCACTCCAATTTGCACCCGACCAATCCGAACTTAAAAGCTGTTTCATTTTTCTGCTTGCAATTGTATTGAAATTTAAACCGATACTATCTTTCATTGTTTTAGCAAGTACGGTTTGTGATACTTTTGAAACATCGTCAAGCGTATCGTAAATGCCTTTTTCTTGCCCCAATGTAGCTTCTGTGAGTTGCATTTGCAATTCACCTTGCAAGGCTCTTAATCTGTCTATTTTATATTTGGGAATATCTTGTTTTGCAAGTCTTTGTAAAGTCTTATCTTTAGGGTTTTTCTTTGCCATTTTGCTAAGTTTGGCTTTGTACTTTTCAAATTCTTTGCGACTCATTTCTTCGGCGGGGTTATCGCCGTATTTTTCGTGAAACTCTTTGATTTTGCGCTCAACATCATCAAGATTCAATTTAAGCAAGCGTTTAAGGTTATTTATACCTTTTTCACCTGTATTAATAACCTTAATTTTGTCTTTTCTTCGGCGTTCTGCCCAATATTCCTGACTATTCTTCGACATCCTCTCCGCCTTGAGCGTTTAAGTTTTCGTTATTATTGAATCCGTATAAGTCTGCGTTTTTGGCTGATTCTTCGTCAAGTGCTTCAATTTCTTTTTGAACATCTTTAACAATTGAGATGTTTTCAAGTAAAGTTTTCTTCGAAATAACATCTTTAAGCGCTTGCACCATCGCATATTCTGCACTGTTATCTTTTGGCAGATTTTTATCAAAAGTAATATTGATTTCATCAAGCATTTGTACGGTGCTTGTAAAACGGTATTGTAACAAGTGCATAATAATTTTAAGTCGTTCGATAATGGCTTTTTTATACTTTGTAGTTTTAGTGACCCACAATTGGTCTAAGCCCCATAATTTATATTGCATTGCCACGCCTGATTGATTACCCGCAAAGGCATCGTCTGTTAAGTCCGGTACTTGTGATATTTGAAAAATAAACTTCAATAAGTTATCAACTTGTTGCTGTTCTGCGGTAGGGTCAACGTTTTTAATAACCCATTGCATAACTGCGCCTATCGGTAAATTAGCAACTTTATATTGATTAATTTGTTCAATTTGTTTGTCTGTTAACTGTCCGCCCGTTGTTGTCAAAATAGCATTTGCGATAGATTGCAAGTTGTCGGTTGAGTTTGACACCGCAAGGCTTAAACTGTCCAGTAAGTCAGTAACGCAATAAATATCACCAAACGCATCGTCATTGTTTAAGCATTGTATAATTGGAATAGCGCCCATATTGTGCTGTTCAATGCTTTCTGTTTGTAAATTTGAAATATCACCGTTAAAAACAGTAAGATTTACGCTGTCGTAGACATATACTTTTGTTTTTTTAACTTTTTTCTCTGTGTATTCGTAGAAATAAACAGCACAAATCGGATTTTCAAGAATAGTATTGTCAACTACATAAAATGTTTGCAAAGGGTTTAAATATTTAAACAAAATTCTATCTTCGATTTTACCTTTGCCCGCTAATGCCATAACAAGCTGATATGATACACCGTAAGTAGCCATATCACCGCCTTGTTGAAAGTCAACTTCTGCAATAGAACAATTTTTGTGTATATATTGAATTTTCTCCAGTATTGCTTTTGCATTTTCGTTATCGGTAGTGTATTTTATAGGATTGCCAAAAGCGTATGAAGTGGCAACGTCTATAATATACTTTGCCATATTTACGTTAATAGAATAATTCGGACGTCCTTTCACCGCGCCTTGTTTTACGACTTCGTTTTTTCCGTCATAATAATCACAAAGCTTTTGTCTTGTCGGCAAAATGTTATTTTTAAATGAATTTATCCAACTATAAACATTTTTAGCCGTAATCTCCAAGCTATCAGTTTGTATTTGATATTGCATATTCTGAAATCTCCTATGCCACAAGCATATAAGATTTCAAATCGGGCATTTTAAAGCTGTAATCCTTTTATTACGGTTATATAACTGTTGTTCATATCATCTTCAAGGGCATATCTCACCGCATCAATATGGTGATTGTTTTTGTCGGGGTATTTGTCTTTAAAATCACCGTTTTTGTCTTTTTCGAGTTCGTATAAGCTAAACTCATCGTAAGTATGCGGACATCTCTTTTTATCAATATAAATTGCAGCAAGCTTTTGTAACCACTTTATGCCGTAACGCACAGAATCAGGACCTTTTACTGCGCCTTTAATCTGAAAATTATTAATCCTGAATTCTTCAATTGATTTCGGCTCTGCACTGTCCGCTGTTATATAAGTTTGATTTTTGGGCTTAATTTCTTCCATTGCCCTGTCATTTGTCAATCCGATTTTGTGAATTTCATCGTAAATATATAAAACTCTGCGTGTTTTGTCATAGTGCATTTTATTCCAAGCAAACGGGTCGGCAGCAAAACCCCAGTCAAGACCCTCTCTCAAATTATCAAATGTTTTTATCATTTCATCAGAAATTTGCATATCTTTAACATTTTGAAAAATGATTCCGCCTGTACCTGTGACCTCTCCCAAATACTCGTGGCGGTATGCAATCTCGTTGAACTCTTTTAAAAATTCGGCTTCAATAAAAAACTGTTCACCCAACCACTCTTTTGGTACATCCAAATAGGTATTATGAGTAACCATTCTGTCCGGTCTGTCGTGCTTTACTTCTTTATTTACCCAGTTATTGATATTTTGCGGCGGGTTATATGACTTAAAAGCTATAAACTGATTTCCGCCACGCATTACGGATTGCTCTGCTTTCCTTATTTCTTCGATACCCGAAAACTCGTCTAACTCCTCAAACCACGATATTTTGTAATAGCCCTTTTTTAACTTGATTGATTTTGTTTTTTTTGCATCGTCCAAGCCACGAAATGCTATTATTTGACCTGTCGGTGTATAAACTATTCGGTAAGGTGATTTATACGCCTTAAAAAAATCATTAACACCAAGCACATCTATTGCCCAAAGTATTTGATTGTAAACGCTTTCCTCAATGTCTTTGCCTATTTTTCTAAAACAAATAGCGTGACATTCCGGGTCTTCAATTATATTTGTGACTATTTCAAGCGAAATAAATGACGATTTTGTCGAACCTCTGCCCCCTATCATCCAATAGTGAGTGTGTCCGCGTTGTTTTATATCCTTGTGGACATTGTAAAATCTATTGATTATAAGTTCGCTCAAACGTATCATTTTATATCGTCAACTATTGTAGGTGCATTATCGATTTTTATTGTCAAATCAAAATAACCGCGCATTTTAGCAAGGGTTTCGCAGGCTTTTATGCGGTCTTTGGGTGTTACTTGTTTTGTAACAATTCTTGCTTCGGAACAGCCGTCGCCTGTACCCTCAACCGCAACACATTCTTCTGATTCTTCACCACGTAAGATTTTCGTAAGCATAGTTTGGATTTCAACGGCGTCAGCAATGTTTTTTGATTTTATTTCTTCCGAAAGCTCTTTTAACCTTTGGGTAACCTTTGGGTTTTTCATTAATACAGAAGCTTCTCTATCAATTGATTTTTCGCTCATATTCTTTGCACTGTAAGAGTTTTGGTATGCTAAGCGTTGATTACCAAGCTTTGACATCTCCTGACAAAATTTTTCTTGTTTTGGGGTTAATTTTTCTGACATCATAACCTCTTTATATCAACTTCATTCATCCATTCCATTGATTGTTTTAAATTGTAATCATCAAGCAACCACAACAGCCTGATATGTATTTTAATTCTTTTTGTAAGTGGCAACTGCCAAGTGTTTTTTATTTCCGCTTGCCTTTCATCGGGGTAACAAACTACATTGTTTGTTTCTATAATATCATTGTCGTAATTGGGACGTATCTTATTATAAATCAATTCGTGAATACCATAATTACGGTACTTGCAACGTGTTTTTTGCTTGTCATCATCGGGGGCATAGTGCAGGGCGCTGTATCTGAAAATATGTTTTTCGTCCCCGTCATAAAGCTGATTCCCGTATTCATCTTTTAGATAACACAGCTTTAATATGTCATTTTGGCTTAGCGGTCTTATGCACTTATAACCTTTTAGCTTTAAATTCAAATAATGTCTGAATTTTTGCCTGTCATAGCGTTTTACGCTGTAAAATTTTTTGTAAGTCGGGGTTTTAAAGTGAACACGCTTTTTTTTCGTGCTTTTTATGTAGTTTCCGAACAATGACAACTGCGCAGTCATAAGTATATTATGAAGCATTTTAGACATAATTTCACCATTAAAATAACTATTTTTACAATACAGTTAACATTAAAAAATCCAAAAACAACTTTGTTATATTTATGTTTTTATTTCTAAATTTTTGATAATAAATTTGTGCTTTTGGTCATATATTTTTATGACTAAAATTAATGGCTCTCTCATATTAACCCCTTGTCTATTCAAATAAATGCGAAAACAATAATAAATGTTATATACCTTATTTGAATTTTTTAAATTACCTACATAGGTAAAATAAAAAAAAAACACCAGAGTAATCTAACAGGTTTAAAAATCAAAAGACGGAGTAATTATCGTCTTTTTAATATAACTTATTTTATAAGTAATAAATGTTGCACTTTACCATAAGTCTCTAAAGCTTTTGTTATTCTGGCTTTACTTATTTTCTTTACGGAATATCTGGCATCTCTGCTGTCTTGATACAATTTTTCATAATAAAAAATAACATTTAACTTTTTGGCTTCTGATTCTTTAGAAAGCCAACCTTTAATACTATTATGAGAATTTATAGAGTTTTTAGGAACTTTTTTATAATACAAGTAGGCTTTTGCAATACATAATGCACTGTAAAATATAGCAACTATTTGCCAACTTTCAAAGCAATCATTTTGGGCTAAATATTCATATAATTTATAATTTTCTTCAGACTTTGTTAAATAGTCTTGTACATAACGGTCCATTAAATCTCCATTGCACTTTGCGGCAAACTTAATTCTTTTCCGGGAATCATATCTAACGGAAATATAAAGACTTCAGGAAAATAACAGTATTCTATTTCCCAATCAGTAAAATATTTTGATATTTTATCTTCAATTTCAAAATTTTCTTTTTCGTAAAAGACATAAACCTCTAAATTTTCATTTGCAACATTTATATACACACTGTCAACGGTTTCAGTTGCTTTTACATCTCTAAGTGTACAAATCAACTCAAACATCATCGGCGTAACTTGATTAGTTGTATAAACTCTTTTTTGTTGTTCTTGTAATTCTTCTATTCTAGCAGACATAACAACCTCTTTATTTTAATTATTGCATATTTTTAATAATAAACAATTAATCTTGTGGATTATTACGACAAATCTCGTAACATTCCGACAATTTCGCCTATTACAACAAAATTTGAATCCTTACTGTCAATTTTTATCGGGTCGTAAAGTGTGTTATCTGACTTTATAACAATTTGCGTAATATTTTTTACTAATCTTTTTACAAAAATCTCATTGTCATAACAAAAAACATAGATTTTATTGTCTTTAATTTGCCCGCCCTCAAAATGCTCAACAATAAGCTTGTCGTTTTCATAAATAACAGGCTGCATACTGTCACCTACGGCGTTTATAACGGAGTATTTTTTAAAATTGGTTATATTGGGCATAACACGAGTTAAAAAACTCTTACGCGGCACGCTGATACGTTCTTTTGTTTCAGATAATACAAACGCACCGCTTCCGCACGAACCAAAAACATCGGGGTAATAATCGAGTTCAACTTCGCTTGCAATGTCACGAGGAATAGAAACAGCCCAATATTCTTCAAGCTTTTGTATTTCTTCTTCCGTAAACTCCGTATCACGTTGAGCCCTTGCCGAAACAGTTGCTCTCGATAAGCCTAATATTTTACAAAAATCAGCTTGCTTAGGAATATAATCTAATATGTTTAAGTTTTGTAAAGTAGCTAAAAGCACACTATACTTCATATTTAACACTAACCCTTATATGTCAAAACACTAATTTTGTTATGTTCGTTTTTTTTTGTTGACAAAATACATTTTATTGTATACACTGTTATCATAAGTTAAATGATTGGAGTCAAAACTTATGAAAGTTTTATTGACAGGAAGAGTAAAACCTGAATATAAAGAGATAATTGAAACAATGGCTGTCAACGATGACCGAACTGTTTCATATATACTCGATAAAATTCTGGGAGATTACTTTTCAGAAAAAAATACCGGTGAAGTTGCGTAATCTTTTACGCACTCCCCCAGTATTAATTCCATAAAATCATTTTACTAAAAACAAGATAAAAACGCAAGGGGTTTACCCTCTTTTAGCGTGCAATTTTGTTGCGAAAAATTTATTAACAGCTAAGGCAAAAGATTGCGCAAGGCACGAGCAAGAAGCTCACAAACCGCACATTGACAACTGAATAACGTAAGACGACCGCTGAGCCTCGACGGGGTAAAAAGAAATCATTACCCGACAGTCGATAGGGCAGGCAAAACAGGCGTGTGATTTCAAACAACGGATAAAAATTAAAATTTTTATATCAGCCCTCGCTTTCATTAAGTAGAGGGCACTTATAAACATTTTAAATCTCATAGCCCGTTTATTCTTTCTATAACGCATAAATATACTCAAACGGGCTTTTCTTTAGATTCTCATTGATGTTGAAAAACATCACTACTTCTATCCTAGCGGGGCAATTCCCCGCTTTTCCTTAACCCAATATCGGACGGAAAATTCCCGAGCGGGTCCGGGGCGGGGGCGGGGGAAAAGAGAAAGAAAAAGAAACAGAACAATAATAAGAAAAAGAACAAGAAAAAGAATAAGAACATAAGGAGTAACTATGGATATTCAAACATTTATTCAAGAAGAATTCATAATGGAAAGTTATGTATTACTTTTATTTTTTTCAATGTTGTTAGTTGCTCTTTTCAAAGAATTACTTGAAAAGAAAAAACAAATTGATGATTTAACAAAATTCAAATTAAAAAAGATTTATTCATTTGCTTATGCTCATTTTTTCAACGGAAACAAAGAAGAAACAAAAAAACAAACAGTTAACTACTTAAAAGACATATACAATAAAAAACTTGTCAATGAAAAATATGACTTAATTAAAGGTGCATAAATGAATATTACGGAAATACTAAAATTAATAAGCAAATTGGAAAACTATTGTAAAACGGCAAAATCAAATATTCAAAAAAGATATTATGAAAACGCTTTAAAAGATTTAACACAATTTTTAGAAACAATGAGGTGTAAAAATGCTGAATGAATTAGAACAGATTTATGTAAAACTCATTGAGTTTTTACAACGTGATGATTTGAGTTATCTCGAACGTGAAAATCTTCAAACTGCAAAAACAGCAATATTTTTAATAATAAAAATGAGAGGTGTGTAATGTACAACGAAAAATTACTGTTGGGAATGTTGGAAATCGCAATCAGCGCAATGACAGAAAATGAGTTGTGTTCATATTGTGATTTTGCAGGCACAAGCAACTGTTATACAGGCTGTGGTGAAGATGTTTGTCATCACGGACTGTTTGAAGGGTTAAAAAAACTGGAAATGAGGACAGATAAATGTGCATAAAAGATTTAATTATTGATTACAAAGAAGGTATGACAATTAATGAACCCTGTATTGTTCGGGGGATTCCGATTGATGTTTATCACAAAATGCCTGCATTATCTAACAGCGGACTTAAAATATTACTTGATTGTCCCGCAAAGTATTATTACAAATATCTTTCGGGTGAATACGAGCCAAAAGAAGCACCGCATTTTAAAATCGGTAAGGCTTGCCATTGTTACATTTTAGAAGGACAAGAAACCTTTGAAAAAATATACTGGCATAATCCGTATTCCGAACTCAAAAAAGACGACCTTGTTAAACTTTTAATGGACAAATTCGGTTATGATATATCAATAAAAAAATACTTGTTGTCTGATTTAATGCAACTTGTACTTGAAAATGAAGGCATCGAACCAAAAGAGATACACTTGAACAAAAATGAACTCAATCAGGTTGTGGGAGTTGCAAAGGCTATTAAGGGAAACAAACACGCAAACGCAGCTTTCAGTCAAAAAGGTGAATCGGAATTAAGTATTTTTTGGAAGGATGAAGAAACGGGTCTGTGGTTAAAATGCAGACCCGATTTCTTACCCTACGACTGCAAGTTTGTACCCGATTATAAAACTTGTGCAAGCGTTAATCCGGAAACGTTTTATAAAGACTTTTTAAACTACGGTTATCACGTGCAAGCAAGTATGTATAAAACAGGCATAAAAGCCGTTACAGGTATTGACGTTGATTCATTTTTCTTTGTTGCGCAGGAAAAAGAACCGCCGTTCATTACACAGGTTTATGTGCCTGATATGGGATTGATTGAACACGGAAATAAAGCCGTAAGAAACGCTTTGAAAGTTTATTTGGAATGTCAAGAATCGGGAGTATGGGGCGCATATTCTGACAGAGTTATTGAAATGACTTTACAAGACAGACCCGATGAAATATCAAACTACTTTGATAAAAATTTGGGTCTGATTTACGCCCCGCATTATATCGATAATATTTTGATGAAATATGAGGTTGCTTAATATGAATGAATTGGTTAGTTATGAAACAACTGATACACAAGTAAGCGTGTATTCTGATGTGAATTTGTATGACAAATATATAAAAATGGCGGAAGGTTTAAGTAAAACCGAACTTGTGCCTTCAAGTTATAAAAATAAACCTGAAGCGTGTTTAATAGCCTTAGACATCGCAAGGCAAATCGGCGCAAAAAACCCGCTTTTCGTTATGCAAAACTTATATGTAGTACAAGGCAAGCCGAGTTGGTCGGGTCAATATTGTACAGCTATCGTAAGGTCAAACTTTACAAACGTAAAAATAAAGTGGTGCGGTGACAAAGACGGACCTATTGAAGAAAAAGGCTGCAGGGTAATTGCTACCGACAAAAACGGCAACGAGTGTATCGGCTCAAAAGTTACGCTTGAAATGGCAAAAAAAGAGGGTTGGTACGCTAAAAGCGGCTCAAAGTGGCAGACAATGCCCGAACAAATGTTACAGTACAGAGCTTTTACATTCTTTGCCCGTGTTCATTGTCCTGAAAAGTTACTGGGCTTAACTGACGAGTACGAAACGGAAGATATAAAGCCCGAACGCAGTGCGCAGGCTACAAGACTTGAAGAAAAACTATCAGAAATTGTGGAGGTAAATAATGATTAAAATTGGTGCAGGGTGGAACAGAGTTTCAAAAGAAACAAACAAAGAATACATTAGCTGTTCAATATCAAAAGAGTTGTTACCCTTGAATATAAAAGAAAATCAGTTTTTAACATTACATCAAAACGAAAATAAAACAGAAGACAAACACCCTGATTATAACGTGTGCTTGTCTGACAAAGAAGACAATAAATAACCTGATACTATTGGGGCTTTTTAAAGCCCCGTTTTTTTAGGAAGGAAATTATGGCAAAAAGATTTTTTGATTCCGGGAAGTTTGACGACCCTTTTTATCGTAAACTTACTCCCGAAATGAAATGCGCATACGATTATTTGCAATCGAAGTGCAATTATGCAGGAATAATCGACATTGACATTGATGATTTGAATTTCAAAATCGGCTGTAAAAACATTACTTACAAAGATTTAAAAGAAACATTCAAAGATAAATTTATAATCTTAGCCGAAAACGAAAACAGATTAAAAATATTTATGCCCCGATTTATTTGGTGGCAATACAAAAATGAGTTGATTCCTAATAACGGAGTACACAGAAACGTATTTACGTTGCTTGTAGAAGAATGTATAAATACTGATCCTTACTTAGCGCCAAAAGTAAGGGCAGAAGATTTTAGGAATTGGAACGACTTATGTAAAGAATTAAAGACTATGGGGACAACTTACAAAGATTATATTAAGGAGCGATAAGGAGGTTTACAAATGCTTACTTATGCAAAAATGATGGAAAATTACATTTCGGAACATCCGCAATTTACGTGTCAGGACATTATGGATATAACCAATACCACGTGTCCGCACGGGGTTGTAAGGGAATTGAGAAGACGTTTCAAAATTACTGCGGAAAGAATCTCAAGAAACGGTAAAAACTTTAACCTTTATACTTGTGAGGGTGCGTTATGAGTTTTGACGATGATATTAGAGATTACGGGGTATATGCAATCAGACCAAACAGGCAATTAGTCAAAGTGGGTATAAAATCAGTAAACGATTATTATCACGGAGCGTATGAGTTACATCATTTTATACCGAAATCAATCAGAAAAATAAACAAAGAGCTTTACGCAAGGGTTGAACATCTGCAAAAGCTTTTTTTAATACCAAAAAATATTCATCAACAATTGCACGGATGCAGTGACAACTTTGATTATCACGGCTTTAAATGGTTTGATTTGCTATTTTCACGCAGAAAATGGAAAGAGGGTTATTATGACGGTAGTTTTGGGTAATTACTTAGAAAAAATATTGGGCGTAAGTATTCAAACAATAGATGTTTATTTATGCCGTTATGAGTTTAGTCATATTCAACGTGAGGTGATAAAAAAACAGCCGAACCGCTATTACTATATGACAAACGATGATATTAATTTGCTGAAAAAATTAATTGAAAATCGTTATAAAAACAGAAGGGTAAAAAATGGAATTGCAGCAACAAATAATTAATCACTACGGATATGAAAATCAACTCAAAAAACTTATAGAAGAACTTCGGGAACTGGAACAGACAATAATTTACGAAAATGACGAAGAACACATCAAAGAAGAAATGGCGGATGTTGTAAACCTGATTGAACAAATATCACATTTTAAAGGTTGGGATTCGGATATTTATAACATCAAATATTTCAAATGCAAAAGACAAATTGAGAGAATGAAAGAAATTTTAAAATAGCATAATTTACTGACTTTACACTGGCAGGTGTTACTAAAGGACATAGAAGGAAGGTGATTGTTATGTTCAAGGTTTTTGTTCGGGTCGGTTGCACGGGCAAAGTAAAAAGAAAGCCTTGATTACTAATTATCTACACATCCCTATAATGAAAGGAAAAAATAAAATGACAGAAAATATTTATAAAAAAATAACCAAAGATATAGAAATCTTTTTAAAAAGCAAAGAACGTAAAAAATTTGCTAAAGAATCAGCCGAGAGAGCACATAAAATATCAGAAAAGTTAGCAGAATCAATGAGGTATGAATGGTATGACAGAAAATAAACCGATAATGATTGACAAAAAAGAAAAAATTGAAAAAGAAATAAAAGAGATGATACCAAAATTAGCAAACATAGAATTTACGAAAGATGATGAACTTGAATTCTGTAAAAAAGTTTTAAAGGATACAAGGCAACAACTCGCCCGCAAAACTCAGGAATGCGAGGAGTTGAAATCTGTGCTTGATAGTTGGATGTCTAAATGTGAACGAGAAACTAGGATTAAAGAGCTTTATCAAGATGGACTCGACCAACTCAAAGCAGAGAATGAAATTTATAAGAATATGTTAGATAATCCCGAAGTACACGTGGCATTGACTGACGTCAGAACTGGGGAACGTGATTTGTGGCAGAAGTACAAGCCAAGAATGGAGCAAGCCGAGCAAAAACTTGAACGGATAAGAAAATATTTTAAAAATAAAGATATATCACAAACAAGTTTATTCAACATAAATTATATAGAACAAGATATCCTACAAATCATAGACGAGGTGGAACGATGAATAATTATGATGATAATACTGGTATATTAGGATTTATTGTATATTCATTGCTTTTAATTGTTATAGGATTCATAATAGGAACTTTTAAAGTGACTGCCGACATCCAAAATAATATGTGTAAAAGTATATACACCAAAACTTCGGACTATATTTCTTGTAAAGAAACTAAAAAGATTACTGATTTATACAAAAAAATTAGTGAGGTGGAATGATGAATCATTTTGAGTATATAAAGGCTATGAATATTGATAAATTTGCAAAATATTGGGGCGATATAATGTTTTGTGTGAAATGTCCTGCACAAGATTTTTGCAATGAAGATATAACTTATGATGATTGTCCTAAAATATTCAAACAATGGCTTGAAAGCGAGGTGGAATGATGAAATTAAGTAAAGACAGAATTTTATACATAGAAAATATGTGTAAAGAACTCATTAAAAGTTTAAAAGCTACGCAAAGAGAATTGGAAAATAATCAAAACTATATATTTACGAGTGCTAATAGAGCAAAATTCAAAAGATTAAGAGTTGAATTAACAAAAGAACTAATGCAAATACAGAATGAAATTTATTAGCGAGGTAGAAAATGAGTGAAATAGAAAAACAGTTTTTTGATACTTTTGGGATTAAGCCTGTATGTGTTCAAATATATGATACTTTCCCGTGTTATATAGACAAAGTATACCCACAAATAACCGACCGTATATTGTTGGAGTTGATATGTATATCAACATCTTCTGAAATAACAGTAGAATTTAAAGGAATAAAAAATGTAGAACATTTAAAAGAAGTTGTACTTAATTATTGTATAGAAAGATATGGCTATTGTTTACATAAAGACAGGTTTAAACACCAAGTACAAGCATTATTTAAGGAGAATAACTAATGGAAATAGATATTAACGAAGATGTGAAAAAAAAACACACAGCACCTATAATAGAAGTCAAGTTGAATGAAGATGACTTAAAGCTCTTATATTGGCAAGGAGAGGCAGAATGTCAAAAGAATTGGTGCGAACATTATAAACAACTATCTGAACGCTACAAACAAGTTGTTGAGGAAATTAAAGAGATATTACAAAATGAACACCCTTTTGTTGATTGTTCTTGCGGACAAGACATTTTACAAATCATACAGAAATGCGAGGAAGTAAATAATGCAAGATAGATTTAAGTTTAGAGTGTGGAATACTTTAGTTAAAAAGTTTAGTTATTTTGACAAACCTGAAATACAAATAGGAACAGACGGATTTGATAAGGGCTTAATATTTCCATTGTCAGAAAACTCAAATTTATATATGGGTAAATATTTCAAACCTCAATTTTGCACAGGCTTAAAAGATAAGGACGGCAAGCTGATTTATGAAGGGGATGTAATTAAATATTTAGGTGGAACTGTAAACAAAAAATTTGTTAAATATATAACAAAATGGAATTATAATATGGGACAATTTTATATTTCTAAAATAAATCCAAGCGAGTATGATAATTGGAAAGATTGGCATTTAGGAAGACACGATTTAGATTATGAAGTAATCGGCAACATATACGAGAATCCTGAACTATTGGAGGGATAAATGTACACAGAAAAACAAATTAATTGTAGATGTATTGATTGTCAGTATTATGTAGGACGTCAGTATCATCAACAACTTATGAAAGTATTTTGGAGATTATCAAAATATTTACTTAAAAGTTTAAATATCAGCGATTACAGAAATTTAGAAGATGAAATTGTTAAACTAGAAAATATTTATGAAGGTGAATAATGAACGATAACGACATTTTAAATTTCCTCTTAGGATTTAAAGGTAAAGAAACAAAAGAACAGGTTACAAACCTGTATATACAAGGCAAAATAAATAAAGAAGAATTTTTGAAAAGAATGGAGAAGACACAAAAATGAATGTGTTAAAAACATATTACGACTTAAAAAATCAAGTTGAATTTTTATCCGCAGACGAAGAAAGAAACTGGAACAGTTATCAAAATTTTGTTAAAGAGCAAATCATAAATAAAAACAAAATAAAAATAAAAACACTTGATTATATAAACCAACTGGGATATTTAAAGCGTGAAATAGAAAAGAAAATACTTGAAGAATATAAAAAGATAGAGAATCTCGATAAACCAATCGGGATTTTTTAATAGAGATAGAATAGTATTTTTTAGCGGGGAGAACACCCCGCTTTTTTTTGGAGGAGTAAATGGAACAATATATTAATAAAATTATCCACGCAGACTGTATGGATATTCTAAAGCAACTACCCGATAAGTGTATTGATTTAGTTTTGACAGACCCACCGTATGGGATAAACGCTTCAAGCAAAAACTTTTTAAGACAAGGAAAACAAACGGGAAAATCAAAATGTGTAAGTGGATTAAATTATAAAATATCTAATTGGGATAAAGATATTCCTAAAAAAGAAATATTTAAAGAAATAAGAAGAGTATCAAAAAACCAAATAATATTTGGTGGTAATTATTTTGTTGATTTTCTTAATAATTCATCTTGTTGGTTAGTGTGGGATAAATTAACTGGGGATAATTTATATGCTGATTGTGAATTAGCATATACCTCATTTAATAAAGCAGTAAGAAAATATACTTTTTTATGGAAAGGTATGTTACAACAAGATATGAAAAATAAAGATATACGCATACATCCTACACAAAAACCTTTAAAATTATTTGAAACGATATTAAACGATTATAGCAACCAAAATGACCTTGTCCTTGATTGTTTTAGCGGTAGCGGCACAACAGCAGTTGCTTGTTATAATTTAAAACGGCGATTTATCTGTATAGAAAAAGACGAAGATTATTACAAAGCAAGCGTAGAAAGATTAAAAAACGCACAAGCACAATTAAAGCTATTTTAACTTAACAAAACTTCATGAAAATAAATTAAATAATAGGAGGTAATATGTCAAATGTAGTAAAAATAAAAGAGTATCAATTTAATGAAAAAATGATTAGAGCAAAGGATTTAAGCAAAATCTTTGTAGGTATTTCACAAGCTACTTATGAGAGTTGGGCAAAACAAGGTATAATTACTCGCTATAAAGTAGGTGGCAGTGTTTTTTATAAACTTTCTGAAATTGAAAGAATTATAGAAAACTCAAAAGAGGTTATTTAATTATGAGCGTTAGAAAGAGAACGTGGAAAAATAAAGACGGAAGTATCACTACTCGTTATTTATATGATTATTTCTCCAACGGAACACGTAAAAGGATATCTTTTGATCATAAGCCTACAATAAAAGAACTTGCGCAGATTGAGGACACTGTAAGTAAAAATCCTTATTTTAAAGAAGCAATCAATGAATATTTAAATACTCATTGTAAATTACATTGTAAAGATTCTACCATTGAAACGTACAGAAACTATACCGATGTTGCATTAAAACCTTTATATATTTATAAAGTAAAAGATTTTAAAAGACAGCACGCAGAGCGTTATATATTAAATTTACTTGAATCATACTCGCCAAAAACTGTAAATAATATATTAACTTATCTTAAAAGCTTTTTTAATTATTTACTGGAAATAAAAATAATTTCCGAAAATCCTATTAAAAAAATAAAAGCAGCAAAACTAAAAAAATCAGAAGTAAAAGCTTTGACGTATGAACAAATGCAATCATTTATTAAACACGCAAAAAATAAACCGTTTTGGGTTTATGTTTTTTTTATGACCATTTTAAAACAAGGATTAAGAATTAGTGAGTGTATTGCTTTGGAGTGGTCGGATATTGATTTTAAAAAACAAAAAATGAGTATAAATAAACAATATTACCGTTATCGGATTACACCAACAAAAAATTATGAAACACGTATAATTGACATTCCTGATTCTTTATTAGAGCTTTTAAAAAAATTATATAAAACTAAAACATCAGAATTATTGTTTAATTCTACTTTGATAAACGGTAAACACGTCAATGTGAATAATATGAGAGAACGACATTTCAGGTCAATTATTAATGAAGTTGAAGAAGAACTTGACTTAGATTTAGATGATATAACTCCGCATTGTTTACGTCATACCCACGCAACGTATCTGTTACAAAACGGAGTGCCTGTTATAGCTGTAAGTCGAAGATTGGGTCATAGGGATTGCAAAACTACTTTGAACATATATAATCATTGTATGCCGACCGATAATGAAAAGATAATAAATTTACTTAATTCGATATCAACTGGCACAAAAACTGGCACAAAGAAAACCAAAACCCTTGCCAGACAAAGGAGAGGTGTCCGAGTGGTTTAAGGTGCAAACCTGGAACGTTTGTGTGGGGGCAACTCCACCGCGGGTTCGAATCCCGCCTTCTCCGAACTTAACGAAACAACAAAAATTACGGGGCTTGTGCCCCGTTTTTTGTTGTGAGTGAGCCTTGCAAAAGTGAAAAAAGCCGGTCAAAGCGAGAGCATTTGCCGGCTTTTTGACACTAGACGTCACTTATACCGCAAGGGTCTTTTTTGTTAGGTGGGATGAGAACCACAAAGCGAAGCTTTGTAACAGGTTCGAGCGCGAGCGAGCTGAGGCTGGAGTGCTTTTGTTTGAAGTGATGAAATCACTGAAAACAAAACACGGAATTGCCGTTACACGCGAGCGAGCAAGACAATCCCGCCTTCTCCGAACTTTTAGACCCGCGAGGGTTGTGATTTGACTTGCAGTTTAAGAAAAAGTATCAGATGAAATAAGAATTTTATATGTTGGGATAAAAACCCCTAACCTATAAGCTACCCCCTTTATTATCGACATCGGCTATAATCTTCCAAGCATTTGTTTTAGACTCATATATAATATCTTTAATTTTTAATGTAGAATCCTTTTGTAATAATAACTCTAATTCATGAGCGGCACTGTTATTTTGTAC